>JAEEQG010000096.1 GCA_016285185.1 Spirochaetota bacterium | reverse complement strand
GAATATGTACAAATCACCGGCTGGTCCGCCGTTACGTCCGGCATCGCCCTGCTGAGGAATTGCGATGCGTTTTCCGTCATCGATTCCCGGTGGAATTGTAACAACAATCTTGCGTTTTTTCTTTTCAAGACCTGTTCCGCCGCAATTACGGCATGGATTATCTATTGTGCTGCCCTCGCCCTGACAGGTAGGACAGGTCTGTGCCATAGAAAAGAAGCCGGAACTCCGTCGGATCTGACCGGTTCCGTGACAGGTGGCGCATGTTTTCTTTTTGGCGCCGTCGGCACCGCCTGTACCGTGACACACACTACAGGTTTCATTATGTGTAAACTGAATCTCGGTTTTTGTTCCGTAAACAGCATCTTTAAATGATATTTCAAGGTCGTAGCGCAGATTAGCACCCTGATTGCGGGCTGCGCCGGAAGAGCGTGATGAACGGCCGCCGCCGAAAAAGCTGCCGAAGATGCTCTCAAAATCAAAACCGGCATTGCCGAATATATCCTGAAAATCACTGTATGCGTGGGAATAGCCGCCTCCGCCGCCACCCATTCCTTCAAGACCGGCAAATCCGTACTGATCATAAATCTGCCTTTTCTGGTCGTCCGAAAGAACTTCGTAGGCTTCCGTAGCTTCCTTAAATTTGTCTTCTGCTTCTTTATTTCCGGGGTTTCTGTCAGGATGGTACTGTACCGCAAGTTTGCGGTATCCTTTTTTTATTTCTTCTTTTGTAGCTCCCTTGCTGACTCCGAGAACTTCATAATAATCTCGCTTTGCCACGATATTGTCCTTAATACAATGTAACTAATAAATTAGAACAAACAGCACATTTTATCAATAGGCGCAAAACTCTCAAAAAAAATGCGTATACACCGGTCTAGTGCGCACTTGACCGGATGTATCCGCATTCTGTTTTGCAATAAGCCGCGCCGGCTTATTTTGTTTTATTTCTGGTCGTCTACAACTTCGTAGTCAACGTCGTCTGCGGTTCCTTTTGCAGGTCCCTTTGACTCTGAAGAAGCGTTGGAAGCTCCGCCGTTAAAACCGCCCATGTCAGGACCGGCTCCTGCGCCAGGATTTGCTCCGGCAGCTCCCTGCTGTTTGTAGAGTTCTTCAGCAATCTTGTAAGAAGCTTCCTGAAGTTCCTTTGTCTTTGCCTTTATTTCTTCAGTGTTGTCGCCTTCGAGCGCACGTTTGAGAGCTGCGATTGCATCTTCAATCTTCTGCTTTTCAGCGCCGTCAACCTTGTCGCCCAAGTCTTTAAGGCTCTTTTCGGTTGCATAAATCATTGAGTCAGCCTCATTCTTTACGTCAACCTTTTCACGCTCTTTTTTGTCGGCTTCGGCGTTTGCTTCGGCTTCCTTAACCATTCGGTCAATTTCGCTGTCGCTGAGTCCGCTTGAAGACTCGATGCGGATGCTCTGTTCCTTGCCTGTTCCCAAATCCTTTGCGGATACGTGAACAATGCCGTTTGCATCTATATCGAATGTAACTTCAATCTGCGGAACACCGCGCGGTGCAGCCGGAATACCTACAAGGTCAAACTTGCCGAGTGTACGGTTCTGTGCTGCCATTTCACGTTCACCCTGCAGAACGTGGATTGAAACTGCTGTCTGTCCGTCGGCTGCAGTTGAGAAAATCTGGCTCTTGCGGGTAGGAATTGTTGTGTTACGCGGAATGAGTTTTGTGAATACGGCACCCATTGTCTCAATACCAAGTGAAAGAGGTGTAACATCAAGAAGAAGAACGTCCTTAACGTCGCCGCCGAGAATACCGCCCTGAATAGCTGCACCAACTGCAACTGCTTCGTCAGGGTTAACGCCCTTTGAACCTTCCTTACCAAAAATCTCTTTTACTGTCTGCATAACTTTTGGCATACGTGTTGAACCACCAACCAAAAGAACTTCGTCAATCTGTGAAGCCTGAATACCTGCATCGGCAAGAGCTTTGCGGCACGGTTCCTTTGTGCGTTCAAGCAGGTCTTCTGTCATCTGTTCAAACTTTGCGCGTGTGAGTGACTTTTGCAGGTGCTTAGGACCTGTTGCGTCGGCTGTGATGAACGGAAGGTTGATTTCGGTTGTTGACTGTGCTGAAAGGTCAATCTTTGCCTTTTCTGCAGCTTCACGCAGACGCTGGAGTGCCATTCTGTCTTTTGAAAGATCAATGCCTGTATCGGTTTTGAATTCGTCTACAAGCCAGTTGATTATCTTGCGGTCAAAGTCATCACCACCGAGGTGTGTATCACCGTTTGTTGATTTTACTTCAAAAACGCCGTCACCGAGTTCAAGGATTGAAATATCAAATGTACCGCCACCAAGGTCATAAACGGCAATAAGCTTTTCTTTTGCCTGATCCTTGTTGAATCCGTAAGCCAGAGAAGCGGCTGTAGGTTCGTTGATGATACGTTTTACTTCAAGACCGGCGATTTTACCTGCGTCTTTTGTTGCCTGACGCTGTGCATCGTTAAAATATGCCGGAACAGTAATAACTGCTTCGGTAACTGTTTCACCGAGGTAGTCTTCGGCTGTTTTCTTCATCTTTTGCAGAATGAATGCGCTGATTTCCTGAGGAGAATACGGTTTGCCGTTTATGTCGATGCGGACATCTTCGCCGTGGTCTGTTACATGATACGGTACAAGCTTTGCTTCGCCTGTAAGTTCACTGTAACGGTGTCCGATAAAACGTTTGATAGAATAAACTGTATTTTCAGGATTTGTAATCATCTGGTTTTTAGCAGGCTGACCGACAATGCGCTCGCCTTTTGCAGTAAAACCTACGATAGACGGTGTTGTTCTTCCGCCTTCTGAGTTCTGGATAACAACAGGTTCACCGCCTTCCATAACTGCAACACAAGAGTTTGTTGTTCCCAAGTCAATACCAATAATCTTTCCCATAATTTTTCTCCTATATAAAACAAATTACTTTAGTTTTCAGCAGATTCTTCCGCGGAAGAATCATCCTTTGCGCTTTCGCCGCCCGGCATGTGTACCATAACCTTTGCGGGACGAATAACACGGTCTTTAAGTTTGTATCCTTTCAGATAAACTTCAGCACATACAGGTTCCGCAACATCAGCAGGAACACTGGCAATTGCTTCGTGAATATTGGGATCGAACGCGTCCCCTTTTTCGCAGTAGCAGGTCAGATTGTACTTTGAATCCAAAAAGCCGTGCATCTGCTTGTTAATCATTTTTATTCCGTCAACAACTGTTGAAACGTCCTTTGCTGATTCCGCCGCCGTAATACCGCGGTCAAAATCATCCAGAATCGCAACCAGATCCGTAAGAATAGCGGTATTTGCGTAATCAAATGCATCCTGCTTTTCTTTTATCATTCTTTTGCGGTAATTATCAAAATCAGCTACTTTTCTAAGATAGTTATCTTTAAGTTCCGCATTCTGTTTTTCCAATTCCGCATATTTCTCTTCAAGGGAGAGTTCTTTTTTTTCTTCCGGCGCAGATTCCTGTGTTTCTGTGTTTTCGGTCTGTTCTGCCGCCTTTGTTTCTTCGGTCTGTTCTTCTTTCAACTGTTCTTCAGTTGCTTCTTTCTTTTCTTCTTTACTGCTCATAACTTAAAAATACTAAACGGAGATTAAAACGGCAAGTGTTTTGAATTGTTTTTTTGCGTTTAAACGAAAAAAGCAGCTCTTTCAAGCTGCTCATGCCGGGAACCAGAATCGAACTGGCACGGCGTTTGAATGCCGAGGGATTTTAAGTCCCTTGTGTCTACCTATTCCACCATCCCGGCAGTATACGGGTGCTTTACACAACCGCAACAGGGTTATATTATCCAAATGGGGGACTTTGGTCAATAGAATGTTTACCGACACGCACTGCCATCTGCTTACGATGGAAAGAGCAGGAATTAATATAGACGATTTTTTTGGAAGTCTTTCAGATGTAAAGGACGGTTTTTTGGTTGACATAGGTACGCGTCCCGACGATTTGAACAACAGAATGCGGTTTTCCGAAACGGTTAAAAAGTATTCGCCGGATTTTGACTACCTGTATTTTTCCGCCGGAATATGGCCGGACGATGAATACATTGCAAATCCCGCACAGTCCGTTGAGACTCTGAAAAACTGCATAAAACCGGCATTGGAGCAGAAAAACACTCATCTCTGTGCCATTGGCGAATGCGGAGTTGACCGCCACTACAACACGTCTGACAAGGGTCAGGCTTTTTTGCACAATGAAGGCGAACTTTTTGCCGCACAGATTGAACTTGCCAGGCAGCTGAATCTTCCGCTGATTGTTCACTCGCGGGATGACTTTGACTGTACGTACCACATTCTTAAAAACTCAGGCTGGGAAAAGGTTGTTATTCATTGTTTTTCATACGGCACAAAGGAAGCCGGTGCGTTTTTGGACGCTGGTTACTACATTTCACTTTGTGGTTCTATAACATTCGGCGGCAAAAACCGGCAGGAAGAAAGCCGCAAGCTGATAAACTACATTCCAAGAGACAGGCTTTTTGTTGAAACGGATTCGCCGTATATGGCACCTGTTCCATGCAGGGGGCAGACCAATACCCCGCTTCTCATATCCCACACCTACGATTTCATTGCAGATGCATTGAACATTTCTAAAGAAGAATTAAATATAGCCGTTACAAAGAATTCTTCATTATTTTTCAAAATTAATTGTACAAATATGTAGTTTTATATAACTTTTCTATTTACAGATTCTATATAAGATAGTATAGTTTTAATTATGGAATACACTGAAGAAACAAAAAAAGGCATTGATGAACTCTGTGTAGCTCTCTCAGATATTCAAGATGCCGAACTTATGAAGGAATTTCTTGCAAGTCTGCTGACTCAAGCCGAATTCGCAGATATCGGTAACCGCTGGCTTTTGGTCAGGGAAATCGATAAGGGTACAACCCAACGCGAAATTGCACGGATATTCAAAATGAGTTTGTGCAAAATCACCCGCGGTTCACGTGAGCTTAAAAAAGAAAACAGTGTTTTTAAAAAAGTTCTTGAGGACTTTAAATCAAAACATCTGTAGGATTTCTTCATTAATCGCATAAACGCAAGCTGTAAACAGCTTGCGTTTTTTTTGGAAAAGCAAATCAGACTACAAACTGGTCTACCTGAGTTCCAATTTCGGTAATTGATTTGTCCATGAGTGCAGAAATCTCGGCGAGGGCGTTACCGGTATTGTTTATCTTTGTAGCATTGCTGCTCATATCGTTCATCTCACGACGCATCTCGTTGGTTCCTTCCTGAAGGGTATTTACTTCAACCATTATAACCTTGCTGCCGGCCGTCATATCCTGCGAAGCCTGCTGTACTTGTTCCGTACTTGAATTCATATCATGCAGCGCTTCTGTAATCTTTGCAGATCCTGTCTGCTGTTCTTCCATAGCCATTTTTATTCCACGGACAATCACATCAGTTTCCCGTATCTCATCCGCAAGTGTTGTATACCCCTGAACTCCCTGCTGTGTTGCGAGAACAACACTGTTTATCGTATTTTTGATGCGCTTGAGCTGTTCACCGATTGTTTTTGACTGTGAAGTTGAAGTTTCGGACAGTTTGCGGATTTCATCGGCAACAACAGCAAAGCCTTTTCCTGCTTCTCCGGCATGTGCCGCTTCAATGGCAGCATTCATTGCAAGCAGGTTTGTCTGGTTTGCAATGTTTGCGATGACCATGTTTGCCTCATTCAAAAGCTTTGACTGGTTTTCAATCTCGGCGATTTGTCCCTGCAATGCCTTTTGCGTATTAAGACCGGATTCCGCGTCCTGTGCGAGAGACGCAAATGAGTTTGCCATTTTATCAACAGATGTATTTACACCGCCGATATTCTGTATCATGCTGCTTACTGCTTCCGAAGCGGCGGAAACGACAGTCACCTGTGTATCGACAAGGGATTCGAGGGAACGGATGTTGTCAAGAATTCGGTTTACGGTTTCGGTTGTCTGATGAACGCTTGTTCCCTGCTTTTCAATGTTGTCGCCGATTGTATTGATGTTTGTGATAATCTGTGTAATTGCGGCGGTTGTATCATCAACCCCCTCATTAAGCCTCTGTCCTACAGTCAGCAACGATTCTTTTGACTGCTTCATAATTGTTATAATGTCCTGAAGCTTTTCTGAGAACAGATTAAAGTTGCCGGCAAGAGCGCTTATCTCGTTTTTGCCGTTTTCGGGGATGCGCATGGTAAGGTTTGCGTTTCCGTGTGATATCTGTTCCATCGCGGAAGAAACTTTTTTCATCTGTCCGAACATATTATTTGTAAACAGATATACAAGTAAAATTCCAATAAATACACACACTGCACATATTATGGCAATGTTCTTTATCTGCGAACGGATAGTACCGATTAATGCTGTAATTGAAAAATCACAGCCTACAAACCCTATAATATTACCGCTGGATGTGATTATAGGATGATATGTACTTACCTGCCAGCCCCAATCTTCCTGATATGTCAGACCGGAACACATAGGTTTTCCTGTACGCATCGCCTCAAACGGTGCATTCCCGTAAGAGGCGATGTCCTCTTTTTCGCCAAGAGGCGAAAAGTTTTCGGTATCAGACGGGTCACAGCTTCCGTCTATTACATACATATACATAGTATTTTTTAAAGGTACCATTGTATAAAGATAGTCACAACCAACTGTCTTTTTGATAGAGAGCAGTGCGAGACGAGTCTCTTCATAATAAGGATCATCTACTGAAAGATATTTTAAAAACTGTGAAAACTTGTCAGGATCAATTGCTTCTATAGCCCTTTCACAAACAGGATACCCCTGTTGGATTGCAATTATCTCACCTGTTTTGGCAATACCGATTGAAGCAAGAATTGTAACTGCAGTACAAGAAATCAATACAAATAGAGTAAAAAAAACTATGAAACGAACTTTAAAAGAATGCATAGAATCGATAACCTCTCCTAAAAAAATTATAACCAATTATATTTTTTTGTCCATAGAAACTTAAAAAATATGTAAACTAAAATATCATCATTAATACTTCAAATTGCACAAAAATATGTTTTTTGTTAAACTGCCGTCATATAAATGAGGCGAGGACAAAATGATTTTTAAAGAAACATACAATCCTGAAATAGAAGACTTTACAAAAGAAGGAAAATTAAGTCTTTCCGCAGTTCTTAAGATTTTTGAAAATATGGGCAACCGTCATTCAGATCTGGCAGGTGACAGTCGTTTTAAGTATGACGGAACAGAAACGGCATGGGTGCTAACAGAATGGCAGATACAGGCGGAATCTTTTCCGCTTTATACCGATAAAATCCGTGCAGAGACATGGGCTGAAGAAGTAAAATCTCCTCTTGTCGCAATCAGAGATTTTATGCTTTACAAAAATGATTCCGTATGCATACGGGGAAACTCAAAATGGGTTCTTTTGGATTTAAAAACCCAGAGGCTTTGCAGAATAGGTCAAGAATTTATCGACAAATACCAGCCGGAACCACAAACAGTTTTTGCAGACTCAAACTTTTCAAAAATCAAAGAACCGGAAAACTACAGCTTTGAAAAGCGGATACAAATTAGACGGAGTGATTTTGACTTCAACAATCACATTCACAACATAACATATCTTGATTACGCGTTGGAAACAATTCCTGAAGAGGTGTACAAGTTTTTGGAGTTCAAAAATCTGCGAATCAGCTATAAAACAGCTATCAAAGATGACAAGGAAGTTATAGGCAGATACTACGAAGAAGCCGAAAAAAAAGTTTTAGGCATATATGATGATGCAAACCAGCTGAAAGCGATGGTTCAGATTTGGTAAAAACTATTTTTTCTGAAGAATAATAAGACTCATATCATCTGCCAACGGCATACTGTTTGCAAAAGTGTTTATATCATCAAATACAAGCGAAAGCTGTGTTTCCACATCTTCACCGGCATGACGGCAAATTGATTCAACAAAACGTTCGTTACCGAATTCTTCTCCGTTTTTATTGCGAATATCAATTATTCCATCAGTATAGAGGAACAGCTCATCTCCACTTTCAAGTGACAAAAACAATGACACATACCTGTACGGCAAATCCCTGAAACCTATCGCACCAACAGCTTCTTTTGAATTTTGAATTAATTCTGCTGTACCGGTCTTTTTACGGTAAACAAAAGGCAGCTTATGACCAGCGTTAACAAGCTCAATAGTACCGTCATTACCACAAATTCTAAGAATAATACCAGTTATATAATTGTCGATGGAACCTTTTTCCTCTAGATAACGTTCATTTATGTGCTCCACAGTGTAACTCAGTGGAATTTTTGTATCCGCCCTGAACTCATTCCGTATAATATTTTTTGCCAGCAGCGTTATTATTCCCGAAGATATTCCATGTCCTGAAATGTCGAATATACCGAGTCCGTTAAGCTTGTTTCCGTCTGAAAAGAAATCAAACATATCACCGGAAACACCCGACATTGGAACACATCTGCATGCAATATTCCAGTCTGAATAATCAATATCTTTGCGTTTGAGAAAAGAATTCTGAATAAGTGCCGCCTGATTTATCTCGGTTAAAAGCAATTTCTTTTGATAATCAAGCTCATGCTCGGTTTTGTGTATCCGATATTTAATGTAAAGCGCAAAAAACAGTTCAAAGAGAAATACCAGCGGGAACCGCAGTGCGAACGAAGCCTTGAAAGGATACATATATGCGGACAAAGGTGTCCAAAGACAGATCATCTGAATTACCAGCAGACCTGCGTTCAAAATCATAAACCAGTTAAAAGGCAGAAGATACAGTGTAAACAGGGGCACCGCCGTAATCCAGATTATACCAAAACCTTCCGTTCCGCCTTTTAAAAGAAAGATAATTTCAAGGCAGACAACTATTAACGGTGTAAAAACAAAAAACAGTGTAAGCTTTTTTTTGATGTTAAGATAGGCAAATGCAATGAACATAAGGATGCTATCCATCGCATTAAGCGCAACAAGAAAGTAATTTTTGTCTATCGCGCAAATAACAGACATTAATAGTCCCTGAATTCCAAAACTCAGAGTAATAAACCAACAGATTTTATAATTGCGATCTTTTACAACGGGACTGTCTAACGGCTGTTGTACCATAATTTTAATTATATTTGAAGGTTATTAAATATACAAGCAGTTAATAAAAGAATATGAAACAAAAAACGGATTACCGAAACTTTCGATAATCCGTTTTAAAAAATCAACACAAAGAATTATTTCTTTTTACCCTTTGAGTTTCTGATTACGGCCTGTGCCGCTGCCATACGGGCAACAGGAACGCGGTATGGTGAACATGAAACATAGTTCAAACCTGCTCTGTAACAGAAATCGATTGTCTGTGGATCACCGCCATGCTCGCCGCAAATACCGAGTTTCAAATCCGGTTTTACGTCACGACCATTCTTAGCGGCAAACTGTATCAGCTGACCTACGCCTTCCTCATCGATTGATTTGAAAGGATCTGATTCAAAAATTTCTTTTGAAAGATAAGTAGGAAGGAATTTACCGGCATCATCACGGCTGAATGCGAATGTCATCTGTGTAAGGTCATTTGTACCAAAACTGAAGAAGTCCGCATACTCTGCGATCTTTCCTGCAAGGAGAGCAGCGCGCGGAACTTCAATCATTGTTCCGATTCTGATGTTGAATTCAATCTTTTCACGTGCAAAAACGTCTTTCATAACCTTTTCGCATGAATTGCGGATTATCTTTAGTTCATCATAATCACAGACTATAGGAATCATTACTTCAGGATGTACCGGAATATTGCGTTTTACACATTCTGCGGCGGCAAGGGAGATTGCTTCTACCTGCGTTTCGTAAATCTCAGGGAATGTGATGGCAAGACGACAACCGCGGTGTCCGAGCATCGGGTTCATTTCGTGCAGTTTTTCAAGTTTTGCTGCAAGTACATCTGTATCCACGCCCATGTGAGCTGCAAGTTCCGCTGTTTCTTCCCTTGTGTGAGGAATAAACTCATGGAGAGGCGGATCAAGAAGACGGATTGTTACGGGCTTTCCGTTCATTGCTTCAAAGATTCCGAAGAAGTCATCTTTCTGGAGAAGAAGAATCTTTGAAAGAGCTTCGCGTCTCTGTTCAGCAGTATCGGAAGCAATCATAGCCCTGAAGTGAATGAGTTTTTTAGCATCAAAGAACATATGTTCTGTGCGGCACAAACCAATACCTTCTGCTCCGAATGCAAACGCATTCTTTGCATCTGCGGGCTGATCAGCGTTTGCACGAACCTTAAAGCCCTGTACGTTTCCGCGAACTGTTCCTGAACGAACATCATCACACCATGAAAGGAATGTTTTGAGCTCGTCGCTGAATTCTGGAGCAATCAAAGTCAGTACTGTATCAAATACTTCACCGGTTGTTCCGTCTATTGTAATGCTGTCGCCTCTTGTAAACTTTTTACCGGCAATATATACATTGCCGTCGGCGAATGTTACTTCACTTGCACCGCAGACACAAGGTGTTCCAAGACCGCGTGCAACAACAGCGGCATGTGATGTCATACCGCCTGTAGAAGTAAGGATACCTTCGGAAACAACCATTCCGGTAATATCTTCAGGGCTTGTTTCTTTGCGGACAAGAATAACTTTTTTGCCTTCATTTGTCCATTTTTCCGCTTCATCTGCTGAATAGACAATCTGTCCGCAAGCAGCTCCCGGAGAAGCATTAAGTCCTTTTGTAATTGCTTTTACAGATTTCTTTACTTTTGGATCAATCATCGGGTGAAGAAGCTGGTCAATCTGCTCGGGTGTTACGCGCATAATTGCTTCTTCTTTTGTGATAAGTTTTTCGTTAACCATGTCAACGGCGCACTTTACGGCAGCCATACCGGTTCTTTTACCGTTACGTGTCTGGAGAATGAAAAGTTCGCCCTGCTGAACGGTAAATTCCATATCCTGCATATCACGGTAGTGTTTTTCAAGCTTTTCGCGGATTGCTACAAGCTGTTCATATACTTTTTTGTTTTCCTGCTGGAGTTTTGTAATTTTTTCAGGAGTGCGGATACCGGCGACAACGTCTTCACCCTGAGCGTTCATCAGGTATTCGCCGTAGAATTCGTTGATACCGGTTGAAGGGTCACGGCTGAAACACACGCCTGTTCCGGAATCATCACCAAAGTTACCGAAAACCATTGACTGAATGTTTACGGCTGTACCTGCAAGTCCTCTTATGTTGTTGAGCTGGCGGTATTTAATGGCGCGTTCATTCATCCATGAACCAAAAACTGCATCGATTGCACCCCACATTTGTTCAACAGGATCCTGAGGAAAGTCTTTTCCGGTATGTTTTTTATAGATTACTTTGTAATTGGAAACAAGTTTTTCAAGATCTGCGGCATCAAGTTCTGTATCGAGTTTTACACCTTTTGCCTTTTTGATTTCATCAATTGCGTCTTCAAAAGCATCTGACGGAACACCCATTGCAACATCACCGAACATCTGGATAAAACGGCGGTATGCGTCCCATGCAAAACGCGGGTTTGCTGTTTTTTCAGCAAGACCTCTTACAGCCTTGTCGTTCATACCAAGGTTAAGGATTGTGTCCATCATTCCCGGCATTGACTGAGCGGCACCTGAACGTACGGATACAAGCAGAGGATCGTTTGCGTCACCGAGTTTTTTTCCAATTGTTGATTCAAGCTTTGCAAGGTTTTCCGCAACGGCTTCCTTAAGCCCGGCAGGATACTTTCTGTCATTATCATAAAAAAGTTTACAGACTTCCGTTGAAATTGTAAAACCAGGAGGAACAGGAATTCCTAAATTAGTCATTTCAGCAAGATTTGCACCTTTTCCACCAAGTTTGTCGCGCATTGCGGCATCACCTTCGGCTTTTCCTTTTCCGAAGAAATAGACAAATTTTTCTTTTGCCATTAATAGCTCCTTAAAACATAGCTACAGAAGCACATACTAAAAAAAACAGCTGCACCAACTTTCACTATCAAAAACTTTAAATAAACAGTATATCGATTTTACCTTGAGAAAAGATATATGTCAATGTATAATAGGAATATGTCTATTTCTTATAAAGAACTTCCGGTCTATCAGCAAAAACAACGAATTCTGGATATGCTTTCATGTAATCAGGTAATTGTCGTACAGAGTCCCACAGGTTCGGGAAAAACAACACAATTACCCGTCATTCTGCATGAGGCCGGTTATTCTGACAACGGTATTATTGCTGTAACACAGCCCCGAAGAATTGCAGCTCTTTCGGTGAGCGAATACATATCAAAACAGCTTGGAACCGCTTATCCAGGGCTTGTCGGTTACAAGATGAGATTTGAGGATAAAACCGACATAACAACGCGGATAAAAATAATGACAGACGGAATCCTGCTTCAGGAAATGAAGCTCGATCCGTGGCTAAGCAAATACTCAGTGATTATGATTGATGAGGCACATGAACGGAGCCTCAATATTGACTTTGTACTTGGTCTTGTAAAACGCATTCTTAATGATAGAAAAGATCTGAAGGTAATCGTTTCGTCAGCAACGATGAACACAGAACTTTTTTCGCATTATTTTGACGACTGTCCTATTGTCACAATCGACACGGTAACCTACCCTGTCACAGTAATCTATGATCCGCCCGTAATCACGGCATCAACGCAGACTGCCACAGGCGAAGAAGCCTTGCTGTACAAGATTGAGAATACGGTCTACCGCATTCTCCAAAATGATGATCCCGGCGACACCCTTATTTTTTTACCGGGTGAAAAAGTAATAAAAGACTGTATTTATAATCTTTCGAATGCATCATTCGGGAACAAACTTCATCTGATTCCACTTTACGGACGACTTTCCAAAGAGGAGCAGGAACGGGTTTTTGAAGATACACCGAAGGGTAAAAAAAAGGTCGTTGTCTCCACAAACATAGCAGAAACCAGTGTTACAATTCCGGGGATAACATCAGTCATTGATTCGGGACTTGCAAAAATGAACTTTTACAGCCCGAGAACATTCACTTCCAGTTTGAACGAAACGGCGGTTTCAAAGGCGTCCTGCAACCAGCGCAAAGGCCGCGCAGGAAGAACTCAAGCCGGAACATGCTACAGGCTTTATGAACGCAAAGACTTTGAATCACGACCAATGTATACGCTGGAAGAAATTTTCCGCACAGATTTGTCTGAAGTTATTCTTAGAATGGCGGAACTCGGTATCACTGATTTTGAACAATTCGACTTTATTTCACCACCCGGCAGGGAGGGCATTAAAGGTGCTGTTGAAACTCTGAACATGCTTAATGCGCTTAATGATGATTTTACACTTTCTTCTACAGGAAAAATGATGGCGCTGTTCCCGCTTATGCCACGGCAGAGCAGAATCATTGTGGAAGCATTGATGAATTATCCCGACGTAATAGAAGAAGTTCTTATCGCAGTTTCGTTCCTCTCGGCGCAATCTCCTTTTTTGCTGCCACCCGGCGAAGAAGCGGATGCAAGACAGGCGCATCATACATTCCGTGATAATTACGGTGATTTTGTTTCATACATTCGAATTTTCAGAAAATACATTAATACAAAAGACAAAGAAAAATTCTGCAAGGAAAGCTATCTGGATTCGAGGGTTATGGCTGAAATTGCCAATATCAAGGTTCAGCTAGAAGAAATTGTATCACAGTCCGGTATTCCTATAACCGGAGGAGGTTCATGGGAGAATTACCTTTGCTGCATTTGCACAGGGCTGATTCAGTTCGTGTGCGTAAGAGAAAAGCGAGAAAACTACAAAAGTATGACAGCTGAAAACATACAGATTCATCCCGGATCAAATATGTTCAGAACCGATCCGCTTTTCATCGTAGCCGGTGAGATTGTACGAACATCAAGGATGTTTGCAATGTCTGTATCGCCTTTGACAAAACAAATTCTTGAAAAGCTTGGTAATAATATGGAAAGCAGGCTTTTGGGAATGAAGAAAAAACACGGCAGTTTTTCGGCAAACGAACACACTCTCACGGAAGAGCAGCCAAAAAAGAAAAAGGATGACGATTCTGTAATAATCGGAAATAAAACTTTCCGCATCGAAAAAATCAAGGGCAAAAAAACACTAATTCTGCCATACAATAGTTTTAACGAAGCTCTCAGCCTTCTACCGGATTCATACATGAATTCCTACATAAAACAGATAGGTGGTCTTAAAGCAAGAATAATCATGGAAATTTCAAAACAAAAATTTGTGCTTTTGGACGGTGAAAAACTGGAACTCATAATGAAAATAGCAAAGAATATCAATCTTGGACCCGTGGGCTTGAACGAATGGCCGAGAAAGCTGAATATTCAGGCTGACAAGGATATTTCGCTTCTGATTGATTCTTTAAAATGGATTCTGCGGGTTACGGTAGCAAAACAAAAAAGCAAAGAACTCGGCTTTATCTCGCTTTATACAGATGGTGCGACAAATTACTGGTTCAAGGTTTCAAGGGGATTTTCAACAGCACTGAATGAAAGTCTTTCAAGCCTTGAAGTTCTAATTGACGATGCGGCAAATATTCTTTCAGCTGAAGATAAAAGCAGGATAAGTGTAGTTTACGGAAAACTGAATAACTTGTATATATAGAGAAATGCCCAGAACAAGACTTGAACTTGCACGCCCTTGCGGACTCTAGTACCTGAAACTAGCGTGTCTACCAATTCCACCACCTGGGCAGATATTAGTAACTTAGTAAAAATACATATATTTGTCAATATGTTACAAAGGACTGCCAATTGGTCAGCAGCCCTTTTCTCAACAAAAAATAGATGTCTATTGTATTGACTTAATTAGATCGATAAGAACTGGCTTTTGCTTTTTAGCTTCTATTTCTTCAACATCTTCAGACGGTTTTTCTTCTTCAACGGCAAGCAACAGCTCATCTCCCGCATTTATGCGGTCATAAAAACCCCGCTGGCTTACAACACCCTCGGCTATCTCTTCTCCTACAGCAGTTATGGTCAGTGTTCCATACAAATACATATCATCATAAACAGCCCCCATTGTTTTGTCTTCTGTCAAAACTTTTCCCTGCTTTATGATATTGAATTTTGTGTCTACTGTAACATTTTCTTTTTTTCCAAGATCTATCAAAACAGTAGAACCTGTTCTTGTAAGAATTCGTCCTTTCTTGGGCATTGCAGCAAGAATCAATTGTTCAATTCTGCGTAAAGCATTTGCATATCGGTCATTGCCGGTTCTGTAAACCTTGTATTCTGCTGCCTTGTTACCGGTTCTTACTACATAAAAAGTAAGTGCAATTGTAAGCTCTCGTTCGTTTTCCTCAAATTTTACAAGTGCAAAATAATCCTGTCCGGATTGACGTGCAAGCCTGAATGCCTCAGCATAACCACTAGTCGCCGTTTTGTATGATTTTACATTTAATGTTCCACCTGAAGAGAGCATCTCGGCAAGCATGAACGAAGTAAGCCTGTCGGAATCAGGATGAGACAGTTGAACAGAAGGTTGCATATAGTATAAACCAACAGAGTAACGGACTTTATCCATATACATTGGATCTTTGTTCCACTTGTTACTCAGACTGTCCTCAAGAAGAGAAGTATATGCTTCAATTTTATCAAGAACGACTCGGTTGTCTTTATCCTGCTTGTTTATGAACTGAAGCTGGGCAAGATAGTTTTCGGGATAGCCGTCTCTTAGTAGATTTTCGGCAAATGCAAGTCGTGCACCAATACTGTTTGGATTGATTACGAGAGCACGTTTGTACTCATACTGTGCCTGATATGATAAGTATTTTTGGGAATAATCGTTTGCCTTTTTTATATGCCATTCAGCCCATGCGGCACGGCGTTTGTCTTCAACAGACAGATACTCGCATACGAGCTGTTCCATGGAACTGCGCATTATTTCATCTTCGGGATCAATTTCAAGCCCTGTTTCATAGGCAGCGATAGCTTCTTCAATGCGGTTCATCCTAGTGAGAGCAAGACCCTTCAGATACCATGCAGAAGACAGCTTACGGTTGCGGCTTATACGATATTCGCAAATATCGACTACATCCTGAAAATGCATTGTTGAATACAGGATTGATGCCAAAAGACCATAGGCTTCGTCATAATCAGGCCTTATAGCAATTGCAGAACGAACTCTCTGTTCAGCCTCCGTCCAGGAACCTTCCTTTGCAAGCAAGTATGATGCAAAATAATGAACTTCGGGATTGTCACTGTGATAGCGGAGTGCCTGGTTTATGTATTTTTTGGATACGGCAGGTTTACCCAGTTCATAGGATACAAGTGCAAGAGAAAGTAAAGCTTTGCGGTTCTCAGGCTGACGCTTGAGTGCATCCTGATACAAAGCTTCTGCACCGGAAATTCTTCCTTCAAAAATATCAAGTTCGGCAAGACCAAAACGGGCTTCCGTATCATTAGGATACTTGTTCAGAACCTCATTAAAAACTTTTCGTGCTTCATCAAGTCTGCCGAGTCCTACAAGCGAAAAACCTTTGAGATTTGGAATGCTGGTATTATTTTTCAGATATTTTGCCGCCGTATCAGCATAATCAATCGCCAAATCATATTCACTCAGTGCATAAGCACATTCCGCAAGAGAAAACCACGCCTGCCCGAAAGCAGGATTCATCTGTAAGCATTCCTGATAATACTCGGTAGCTCTGTACCAATCCTGCCGGTTCTGGTAAATCTGCCCTTCCTCATACCATTCAAGGGCTGTTTTCTGCTTTTGAGGACGTTCAAAAATCGTCTGTGCAGAAACCTGTGTAAAAAAAGAAAATAACACAACAAAAAAGACAAAAAGAACAAAATGTCTTTGAACGCTTCCCACCGCTATTCTCCTGTTCTCTTAATAACCTTTACCGAATTAATACGATGACCTTCCATTTCCTGAACAATAAAATCATATTTGCCCCAGGAAACTTTTTCAAATTTTACGGGAATCTTTCCAAACAAATCAAATACAAAACCACCAAGAGTTTCAACTTCCTCATCGGGTATGTCCGCATCGATTTCTTCATTCAATTCACCGATATTTATACGTGCATCGCATATCCACATATTCTCACCTGCACTCAGAATGTCTTCTCTTTCGTTATCATACTCATCCTGAATGTCACCGACTATCTGCTCTATAATGTCTTCCATGCACACAATACCCGACATTCCACCATATTCATCTATAGCTATCGCAATGTGCACATGCCTTCTTTTGAATTCACGAAGCAAGCTGTCGATTCGTTTTGACTCCGGTACAAAAAATGGTTTTCGTAGAATTTTCTCCAAATCAAGCTTTTCGTGTTTTGCAAAAATCTTTATCAGTTCCTTTACATGAAGAACTCCGACAATGTTATCAATTGAACCGCTGTAAACAGGAAACCGCGAATGTCCGCTTGCCGTAATCTGTTCAAGGATTTCTTCATCAGTCATTT
This sequence comes from Spirochaetota bacterium, assembly GCA_016285185.1. Classification (GTDB taxonomy): domain Bacteria; phylum Spirochaetota; class Spirochaetia; order Treponematales; family Treponemataceae; genus UBA1240. The sequence continues at coordinate 74,203 of JAEEQG010000096.1, read as the reverse complement.
CCAACGAAATAACATCAACGTCAATACGAGGTATCATAACTTCCTTCACTGAAGTTTCAGACAAATCCTCGATTCCCTGTATCATGTCCTTTTTTTCTTCAAGAATCTTTTCCTGCTCAGAGACGGACGTACTGCCGCCGCCGTGAGGATCCTCATCACTGTTTTTTCCAAATAATCTATCTAATACTTTCATTTTTATTCCTTTACAATTGTTTCGTTTTCCATTTCTTTCAGCAGTTTTTCCTGAAAAATGAGCATTTCCTGCTCAGGTGAATTGTCACTGTGATCCATTCCGTTCAAATGTAAAATACCATGAACCAACAAACGTTTTAATTCTTCATTTAAAGTAACGGCAAATTCAGTGCAGTTTGTTAGCAATGTATCTATACTTATAACAATATCGCCTGCCGCATACCACACAATTCCCTCATCATCAGCATATTCATCTCCACCTTCAAAAGAGAGGACATCTGTCGGGGAATCAATGTTTCTGTACTGACTGTTGAGATTTCTGATAAATCCGTCATTACAGAACATAACCGACACTTCCCAGTGATCCAGTTTGAGCTTTTCCAGAACTTTTTCCAAAAAAGGCTTCACATTATCAAACCATTCCGGAGGCTCACAGGTTTCTTCCATCCCGACAAAAATATTATTTTTCATTAGTTTTCTCATCCTTTTCGTCTGTTTTTCCGTTTCCGGCATCGGGACTGTCCGGATCTTTCTGGTTAGGATATTCAATGCGTGAGTGGTAATATCCTGCAAGTATGTTTACAAATATGGACTGAATTTTATCAAGTTCCGCAAATGTCAAATTTGATTTGTCCAGCTGGCGGTCTTCATATTTCTGCATAACCAACTGATGAATAAACTTTTCAAGCCTTGTGACAGAAGGATTTTCAAGAGTACGACAAGCAGCCTCAACAGTATCGGCTAGCATGACAACAGCAGATTCTTTGCTGGCGGGCGGTTCACCCATATAAGAATAATCGTCTGGCGAAACCGAAGGATCTGATTCCTTTGCCTTGTTGTAAAAATACGAAATTACGCCGTTTCCGTGGTGTTCGGCTATAATATCGATTACTTCCTGCGGCAGATGTAGTTGATTTGCTTTTTCAACGCCTTTTTTAACATGCCGGCGGATTACGGAAACAGAAAGACTCGGGTTAATATCATTATGCTTATTGTAATCGGTTTGGTTTTCAACAAAATATTCGGGCTGCTCAAGTTTGCCAAGATCATGATAATAAGCGCCTACTCTTGCAAGCAATGGATTTGCCTGAATCTCACGACAGGCACTTTCGGCCAGTGTTGCAACCATCATTGAATGGCTGTATGTGCCCGGAGCGGTAAGAAGCATGTGCTTCATAATGGGGCTGTTCAAATCCGACAAATCCATAAGCCTGAACGCGGTGACAGTGTTAAGAATAGATTCCAGCGGAGTAAGAAAACCAAGTGCCAGAATACCTGAAATAAAACCGCTGAACAAAGCACCTGCAAGGCACGGCAGGAGCTGATAACCATTTTCAGGGAAAACAAGTGAAAGCAGCAGAAGCAGTGCAACTTGTAGAAGCCCCAATAACAACGAAACACGTATAAAATCAAGACGTTTTTCCATCTTGAAAACTAGTTTTGTACAGAAAAGGCACGAAACCAGGACAAATACCATAGGCATTGGTTTGAATGAACAGGCTGGAAAAACAACAAGTGCCAGCATGACCGAAAGAACTACGCCTGTAAAACGGTTTATCAATATTGTTGCCAGCATTACACAGAGTGCTGCAGGTATTATTGAAACAATGGTGTAAGTTGATGAAAAAAGCGGAACTCTTACCATAAATACAGTAATTGAGTATATGAAAATAAGCACGACGGAAAGAAATACCAGCTCATCAACTTGAAATTTATATATTTTTTTTGCAGCAAGAAGAAAATATGTACTAAGACACATAAGGAAAAGATATATTATGGTTTTATACAGGCTCTGTACGTCAATTCTATCAGGATTTTGAGCAAGCAGCTTTAGTTTTTCATAATCATCCGCTGTAATAACAAAGCCTTTGCGAATTATTTTTTCACCTTTTTTTATGGTCAAGCCATCCTGTGCAATGGAAAAAATATCTTTTGATGCCACAACTGTTTTGTCGGCGACCTGACCGATTTCATATTCAAAAAAAGCATCACGCATTATTGCATTGCGGGTGTAATGTTCAATAAATGTCACAATAACCAAAACCGCAAACGTTATGGCAAGAATTACAATAACTCTCGAAGATTTATTGAATGATTCCTTAAAATTGGAAAGAAAATGCGCAAACGTTCCGTCTGCCGGCAAAATTGATTTTTTAGTGTTGTTTTTCATACGCCTTTATTATCTTTTTTACAAGAGGATTTCGCACGACATCTTCTGCCTGCATTTTTAAAATGAATATTTCGTTGATAGGCTGGAGAACAGAAACCGCATTAACCAGACCGGATTCAATACGTTTCGGCAAATCTATCTGAGTTACATCACCCGTAACAAACACTTTGGAGCCTTCGCCCATACGTGTCAAAAACATCTTCATCTGTTCAACCGTAGTATTTTGAGCCTCATCCAGCAAAATCACAGAATTTTCAAGTGTCCTTCCCCTCATATAGGCAAGCGGAGCAACTTCGATCATTCCTGCATCATACAGTTTTCGCAATACCTCGCGCGGAATGAGTGACTCCATTGCATCATACAAAGGCCGCAAATACGGATTTATTTTTTGTTCCAAATCTCCGGGCAAAAAGCCCAAACTTTCTCCCGCTTCCACAACAGGGCGTGTCAGAATAATCTTGCGTTTCTTGCGCGAAAGCAAAAGATATAATGCAAAAGCAACTACAAGATAGGTTTTTCCTGTACCGGCAGGTCCAAGACAAAAAACCATGTCATAAAGGTTCATGCCACGTATAAGTTCTGACTGATTTTTGTTTTTAGGATAAATTCTTTTGAAACCTTCGGGAATTTGAATATGGGATTCATAAAACAAATTGTTGTCGTCAGGTGATTCAGAAGACCTGAGTATCGAAGAAATCATCTCGGAACCGGCTTCGGCTCCGTCTTCTACTTCTGTTGTTATTCTTCCGATTATCTGCTTAAACCGGCTGCAAATCTGCGCATCAGCATCCGAAACGGACAATTCATTACCTTTGGTAAAAACAGGAACTCCGAGGTGTTCTTCTATGAGTCGCAAATTACTGTCGTTTGAGCCGCAGATTTTTGACAATATGTCCGAATCTGTGACTACTATGGTATAAGACGATTCCACCACTGACATTCTACATTTGCATTTATAATCAGTCAAGAGATTGAAGAATGGATTAATTGGGCACTGTAAAAGCAGTTCACCACTGAATAAAAAAAGGTACTCGAATTCCTTTTGTCGGGCAACCGGAACTCGAATCCGGGACCCCAAGTCCCCCAGACTTGTACGCTAACCAGCTGCGCTATTGCCCGACAAAAGAAACTAAAGTACCAAATATAAAAATTTAATTAAAAGTTTCTAAGCGAAAATTAAATTATCAAAATTGCTTTTTTATGTCAATCAATATATTCTTGTATTGATTGATTTGTCGATAAATGATACAGGTAGATACTTTAAAAGGGTTTTATCAATGAAAAAACACATATTGCCAATATTCGTTATTTCCGTACCTCTTTTTATTATTTCATGTACACTTACTCCCGCCATGGTTGTAGAAAACAGCATTGCAGAAGCAGGTACAATTACATCTACAACTGTAAAGGCAGACACAAAAGACAGCTATTCAGAAAATCAGGAAAAATATCAGAACCTTAAAGATTTTTCATTTGACAAATCTGCTTATACTAACGTGATTTCAGATCCGGTCCCGAATACAGGCATATACCTTGCATCTGCCCAAAATACTGATACAGACCAACAGGAAAATTACTATTATAAGGATATAGAACCTGTAGACGATTCATCGATTGAAGGACTGATAAAAAACGGGAACAATTCTAAAGCAAAAGAAATAATAAAAAACCAAAATCTTTTTGAATATAAAGACATAAATCAAAACACTCTGCTTCATATTGCTGCAAAATACAATAATCCTGAAATTATTACATGGCTGATTCAAAATGATTCCGACACTGAAATCCTGAACGATTTTGGAGACACTCCCCTGCATACTGCATTATCCTCAAATTCCCTTAACGCATGTCAGGCTCTTGTTGATGGCGGGGCAGACATTTTTACCCCAAATTCTAACGGGAAAACCGCATTTGCACGGAGTATTGAAAAAGGAAAAGACTATTATCCGATTTTTATTACCAAAGAATCAGGTAACGTTAAGGATATTAAAGGACAAACAATTGTCCATTACTTTGCAAGAACCGGGGATATGAAAGGAATTGCTAATTGTATAAAACAAGGATTGCCTCTTGACCTCCCGGACAATAGTGGAAAAACACCACTTGCCATCGCATACTCAGACAAAGAAAACCCGGATGCGGCTGCCATTGCTGCAATGCTTCTTATTGCGGGTGCAAAACCTCAGCACGGCGAATTTGAATATTTTGAAACCACTGTAAAAACACGGAATGCCGGTCATATTTTTGAAGACAAACAAACCCCTGTTCATTGTGCAGTTATAGCAGAGCATGTCGGGATTTTGACATACCTCCTTGCCTGTGGTGCAAAACCGAATGGGAAAGACGGTGCAGGTGCAACACCACTTCACACAGCAGTCAGATATGGTAGAACAAACGCAGCTTCCATTCTTCTTTCTCATGGTGCCGATGTCGATGCATGCGACAGCATGCTTAAAACACCATTACTCATATCAGCCCCTCCTGAAAAGCAGGATGAAATTTACACACTGCTTCTTGATTATGACGCAGATATAACAGTACAGGACACATTCGGCGATAATGTTCTTCACATAGCGACACTAGGAAATATGTCCACAGCATTGGTCGCTAAGCTCATAAACAACGGTGCCCTTGTAAACACACAGAACAAACAAGGACTTACTCCGCTTGCTCAGGCTGTTGAACAGGGAAATACCGATCATATAAGAATTTATGTAAACGCCGGTGCTGATATTTTTATACAGGACAATAACGGTGAGACACCTGTTTCAAAAAGCTTTACACAGGATAAAATACTTAAAGCACTGATAACAGAAGAAAATTGCAACATTTCGGACTTTTACGGAAACACTCCACTCCATATAGCGGCAGAAAAAGACGCCTCGACAAGTTGCATTACATACCTTTTAACCTGTGGAATAAAACCGAACACTCCCAATTGTTATGGTGAAACACCTCTGTTCAGTGCACTAAAGTCCGATAGCGGCAGAATCATTCAGATTCTTACAAAAGCTGGTGCAAAGAAAGACTACAAAGACAATCAAGGGAATACAGCTCTACATACAGCGGTAAAATTCATAGCAGAAAAGAGTGCTGCACGTCTGATTTCATACGGATATTCTATTGATGCAAAAAACAAAGCAGGGAAGACACCTCTTGCAGAAGCTGTCACAGAAAACCGCCTGAACATGGTAAAGCTGTTCATTTCAAAGGGTGCAGACGTCAATGAAGCGGACATTACAGGGAAAACAATCCTTATGGATGCAATAGAATGCAAAAACCCTGTAGCCATCAATATACTGCTCAGCAAGGGTGCTCTTCCGGAAAAATCAGATATATACGGCAGGAATGCTTTTCATGAAGCTGCGTCAGGTAAAAATGAAGCTATCATAAGTCAGATTGCAAAGACAGGTGTCAACCCTCTGTCCACGGACGAAGCCGGAATAACACCTTTCAGTCTTGTGATGAGATGTCCTCTCCAACTTATAAAAATCCTACTCGGAAAAGATACAACCGTTACAGACAACTATGGAAATACACCATTGCAGATTGCACTTGCAAATAACGCATCAGAAGAACTGATTGATTATCTTATAGGAGCTGGTTATCCTATAAATCATCAAAATAACGAAGGTAAAACAGCACTTCAAACTGCAGTACAAAACGGGCTTAACAAAACAGCAGAAAAACTTCTCAAAAAGAATGCACTAATTTATTTACCCGATAAAAACCACTACAATTCAGTTCTTACTGCAATGCAGTATAATCCATCAGTTTTGATAGACATGACCAAATATTCACGCAACCAAACCGATGAGAACGGAAATTCACTTCTGCATTATGTTGCAACAAGCGCAGATATTTCTGTAATAAAAGCACTGATTGATAATGGTGCAAATATCAACGCAAAAAACAAAAATAATGACACACCCAAAGACATAGCCGAAAGATTCGGGCGTTCTCCCGATATAATCGGACTTTTCCAGTGATTAAAATGTGCCGAGTGGAAATCATCAAAAAAATATGTTATATTTATTGAAGTTTAATGTATCGTTGTGGATTCTGAAAAATGAAGTGTGAAATTTGTGGTATTAAAGAAGCTGTTTTATTTGTTCAACAAATAACATTCAATAAAACAAAAGAAATGCACATATGCCTTGATTGTGCAAAACTTCACGGACTTTCAGGCAATTTTGAAATTCCTATAAATAATCTGTTTTCCGAACTGCTTAATGATAGCGGAACAACTGTAAAACAACAAAAAGCCGCCTGTCCGGTATGCGGTTTTCAACTAGAAGATTTACAAAAAAAACACCGGTTGGGCTGTCCGGAATGTTATACTTTTTTCAAAAGCGAAGTTTTTTCATTGCTTAAAAAATCAGGCATAGAAGGAACATATCATGGTTCAATGCCAAAAAGACTCGCAAATTTCAGATCCGTACTTACAGACAGAATGATTTTTCAGGAGAAACTGGATAAGGCAGTTGCCGAAGAAGATTACGAAAAAGCTGCTTTTTATCGTGACAAGCTAAAAGCACTGCATACCGGTTCTGACATCAGTTTTTTTAATGATGAGGCTGATGATGAGTAATACAGATTCATCCCAATTGTCACATGATGCCTGGTATTCTTTTCCAGGAGAAGAAAACGATGTCGTTCTTTCTACACGGGTAAGGCTTGCCAGAAATCTTGCCGATTTTACATTTCCTTCACAGTTTACTGCCGATGAGGCAGAACGGATTCAGTCACTAATTTTTGATTCATTCACTAATATGGAAAATCCTGATAATTTTCAGACCATACGTCTTTCGAATATAGATGCTTTGGGACAGCGGATTCTGGCGGAACGGGGCATGTTTCCCTACCCTGCCTACTCTTTTCCCTGGTGTGGAGGCATAGTACGGAATGACGGCAAAATAGCCTGTTCCATTAATTATCTTGACCACATACGTATTGCTTCGTTCATATCCGGTTTTGACTGCGAAAAAGCTTACCTTACAGCGCATGATATAGATTCTGTTCTTCAAGACAAGCTTCAGTTTGCCGCCTCACCGCAAATGGGTTATCTTACATCTAATCTCAAAGATCTTGGCAGTGGAATGAAACTTTCCGCAGTTTTACATTTACCCTCAATAACTATTGCAAAAATTGCCGATAAAGTATTTAGGGAAACAGCTGACACAAACTGTACGGTTTCTGTTTTTTTTGATTCAAAAGACAGCCCTGCTTCAGCATCTGGTTCATTCTTTCTGATTCAAAACAAAAACAGCTATTGCGGCGATGAAGGCGAACAACTTCAGAATTTTCAAAAAACCATTCTTCATATTGCAGAATATGAGCGAGGTGCCACAATGAGTCTTATGGAAACACGACCAACACGTGTCAAGGACTCCGTTTACAGAGCGATTGCCACGTTGCGTTATGCACGGCTCATTAGCAGAAAAGAAGGTCTTGAGCTTATATCCAGAATAAAATGGGGAATAAATCTCGGCATTTTATCCGGTATTGAACACAATGAACTGACTGCTCTTTTATATCGCATACAGAATGCGCATTTGCTTTATGTCAGCAGAAACGGCAATCTTGACTTTGAAAAAGATATAATTACGGAAGACGCAAAAATCGACAGACTGCGTTCGCTCGTAATGCAGGAAGCGTTATCTTCCTTACAAATAAACTAACAGGGATACAACTGATGTTTAAAGGACTTTCACCACGCGCACAAAAAATAATTTCTATTTTTGCACAGGAAGAAGCAAGAAAACACAATAATGACCAGATTTTGCCAGAGCATCTTATACTTGCCATATTAAAATCAGGAGAAGGCCTGGGTTACGCAGTAATCAAGCAGCTTAAGATTAATCCGCTTGCATTACAACTTGAAATAGAAAAGAAAATACCAAAAAAATCCTCGTCGGACAACATATATATTTATACTGATATTCCACCATCACGCCGACTCAGCACAATGATTGACTATGCCGCTGTTGAATCAAGATCCCTAGGACAGGATTATATCGGCACAGAGCATCTTTTACTTGCAGCAGTAAAGGAAGAAAAAAGTACGATAGCTCAGTTTTTTGACATATCAGGTATCAATTTTGAAACAGTACGCAAAACTGTCATTCAAGTTTTGAGAACATATGGAAATTCAATAGGCAGCAGTCATAAAACACCGGATTCAGGTACAACAAAACAGTATCCCGGAAGGAATTCATTTGTTGTTTCTTCAAATCCTTTTTTCAGCACAACACCACAAAATCAGCGTCCGGCTCCGTCAATCCTAAAGGAATTCAGCCGTGATCTGACACAAAAAGCAAGAGAAGGAAGCCTTGATCCCGTTGTAGGTCGAACAAAGGAAATTGACCGCATAATTCAAATTCTTTCACGGCGCACAAAAAACAATCCAGTCCTCGTAGGTGAACCGGGAGTCGGCAAAACTGCTATTGTTGAAGGACTTGCACAAAGGATAGTTTCCGGCGATGTTCCACGGAATCTTATAAACAAGCAAATTCTCACATTGGATTTGGCATCGGTCATTGCAGGTACCAAATACCGTGGCGAATTTGAAGAACGTATTAAAAGAATTATCAAGGAAATCGCTGATAACAAAAACATTGTTCTTTTCATCGATGAACTGCATACAATAATTGGTGCCGGTGGAGCAGAAGGTGCAATGGATGCATCTAATATCATAAAACCGGCTCTTTCCCGTGGAGAGATGCAATGTATAGGTGCTACCACTATAAAAGAATACAGAAAACACTTCGAAAAAGATGCAGCACTTGAACGACGTTTTCAAAAAGTAAATGTTGAAGAACCCTCTATAGAAGAAACGAAACAGATTTTGCAGGGCCTCAGGAAACGCTATGAAGATTTTCACGGTGTTTTTTATGAGGATGATGTTATTGATTCAATAGTCCGCTATTCAAGTCGTTTTATAACAGAGAGATTCCTTCCTGACAAAGCAATTGACGTTATGGACGAAGCCGGTGCAATGAAAAAAATTACACAGGCAGTTCCACCGATAGAATTGACAGAACTTGAAGAAAAAATTAACAGGTTAACTGCTGAAAAACAACAACTCGTTATCAACCAGGATTACGAAAAAGCCGCAAAAGTCCGTGACGAAGTACGAGAACTCCGAAATCAGCTTGATATCGTGCGTAATTATTGGCAGGAAAGGGATGATTCTTTTTCCAATAAAGTTACCATAAGTGATGTAAATTCAGTTTTATCCTCAATCACAGGGATTCCTCTCGATACAATCGATAGTGCCGAAACTAAAAGGCTTTTGAGAATGGAAACAGAATTGCACAAGACAGTTATAGGACAAAACGAAGCTGTTTCTACAATAACTTCAGCAATAAGACGATCACGAGCAGGAGTTTCTTCAGGGAAAAGACCTCTTGGTTCATTCATATTCCTTGGACCTACAGGAGTCGGAAAAACTTTGCTTGCAAAAACTCTAGCAAAATTTTTATTTGGTTCGGAAGATTCGCTTGTCCGTATAGATATGAGTGACTATATGGAAAAACACAATTCAAGCAAACTTGTTGGTGCTCCGCCCGGATACGTTGGCTATGAAGAAGGTGGAACTCTAACAGAAAAAATCCGACGTAACCCATATTCTGTAGTACTATTGGATGAAATTGAAAAAGCCCATTCTGATATATTCAATCTTTTGCTGCAGGTATTGGAAGAAGGTGAACTCAAGGACAGTCTCGGACACACAGTCAATTTCCGAAATACAGTAATAATCATGACATCAAACGCAGGTGCACGACAAATTTCAAATTCCAATAGAATGGGTTTTAACCGGTTTGACAACGAAATTATCGATTATTCCGATATAAAGTCCAATGCCATGAATGAGCTTAAAAAGCTTATGAGTCCGGAACTTATCAACCGTATTGATGATATAATTGTTTTTGATTCTCTCTCAAAAGAGGAAGTCTCTAAGATACTGGAAATTCAACTTGCAGAACTCGCAGATCGTCTTAAGGAACAAGGATTTGCATTAAATGTGAAAGCCAGTGCAAAAAACTATCTAATTGAAAACGGATATGAACCTTCATACGGAGCAAGGCCGATGCGTCGCCTGATTCAAAGAGAAATCGAAGATCCTGTTGCTTATGCAATAATAAGCGGTAAAACCGAAAAAACAGATGAAATTGTTATTGATTATAAAAGGGAAAAAATTGTCATCACATACCGCAGAAAAAAAATCGTCAAACACACAGATGAAACACTTGAGCCTGTTGAGGAACTTGCAAAATAGATGACATTTCACTTCAGCAGAGTACTGTCCAGGTTTACTGCACCTGCTCTGACAAGCCTTATTCTGCCGTCTGAAACATCAACAATAGTCGAAGGGACGCCGCTTTCTTTGTCTCCATCAGCAACAATCAGCGGCACATCTTTTCCAAATTCTTCTATAATATCTGCTATTTTCCATAGAGCAGGTGAACCAGATCTGTTTACACTTGTAGAATAGATAGAACAATCTGAACATTCGATGACGGTTCTGAGCCAATCATCATCAGGACAGCGCAAGGCAACTGTTCCACCTCCAAGTTCTTTTTTCTTCCCTATTATTATAGTCAATGAACCTGGCCATAAAGCCAGAAGCTCTTTAGGGATTTCTTGATCCGTATACTTTTTATAATCCTGAGACAATGCAATAAGTTCGATAAATGGTTTATTTTCATCTCTGCCCTTTATTGCCTTTATATCATTACCACCATCAGGAACACGAGCAGAAAAACCATATATCGTATCCGTCGGAATTATAACTACTTTTCCCTGCTTTATATAATCTGCTGCTATCAGCTCAGATTTCGGGCTGTTCTTCCGGATTATCAATTACAATTTCCTCAAGTTGACGTTTGTGAAGTTTTTCCCTTAAACTATGCATAGAAACTAATAAAAGAGAAAAAAGAAACATAACAATACCAGATGTTTTGCATACCCACTCTGGAACATATTCTACTTCTTTTATAAGAACAGGAGTACCTGTTTCAGGAATATAATCCATAGGAGGATTCAGTCCTCGAAGCCTGATTATTTTTTCATTTTCTTCAATATATCCCAGCTTTTTTGCATAGGATGCAATTACTTCCGGGTCAACTATGAGAGAATTTAATTCTGTAGACAGGTTTTCATTAATTTGTTTGATTTTTTGAAAATTAGCAGAGATGACCTGCTTCTGTTCTTCAAGCTGTGAAGCAGCCCAAAGTCCGTCAGGACCAAAAAAGGCAGAAACTAAAACATACATCAATGTTCCCATTAAAGCCGATAACAAAACTTTATTCTGTGTCATACAATTAATAACGGCATTTAAACTTCTTTTCTGAAGTTATCTTGCATTTTTAAAATATTTCCAAGTATGATTATGGGCAAATTTTATACTCCTGCCGATAAACAATAAGGATAAATACATTTTTTGGGGAAAAAATGTAAAGAAATTTATAATAATTTCCCATAATGTTGAAAATAATGCTATAATAGCAGATAATCGGAAAACGACAAAAAGGATTTTACAAGTTTGACTTTTGAAGACGTAACAGATTTTAATATTGATGATTCTGAAAATCCGTTAATCCTACCGGATTCACCTTCTCTTGCAAAAAAAGTTGAAGCTGCTTACGACGAAAATGATATTGATATTCAGAATTTTTCCGAATATGAGTTTGAAGATTTTACATTACCGACTCCAAAACCTGCTATAGAAAAAAAAGAAACTAAGCCTTCTCCTGTTCAACAACCAACGGAAGTTTCATTTTCAGAAGAAGAAGAAATTGATCTTGATAATTTTCTTTCTGGTGGAGGAGAAGACGTTACAGCACAGTTCGATTTACCTGTTTCGGATTTTGTTGTAGGTGGCGGTGATGATATTACCGATGACTTTTTAAGCGAACTGAACAGTGATTTTTCTAACAGTCCCAAAAAAGAAGACAAGAACGAATACCTATTTGATGCACCTGTTGAAATCGAGCTTACATTTGACGACAGTTATGTTGAAGGAATACAATCAGAATCCTACGAACATGTTATCGATGAGACAGAAGCTTTTGCAGACATTACAATAACTGATGCCAATGGAGTTGAAGACAATTTTGATGATTTCTTCAATACTCCGTCAGATATTCCATCAGTTTCCGAAACAAAATCGCATGAAACTACAACTTTTGACATCGTAAATGAATTTGATGATTTTCTTTCCTCAGATACACAGGAAGCTCCCCTCTCAGAAGTCAATAAAGATGAACATAAAATTCTAAAGATTGTTGATTATAACATTACGGTTAAAGAAGACGATGTCACTAGTTCACGAACAATCGCCTCGTCAGACACCGATAATGAACTTGACGTGAATGAATCCATTCCTCTCTTTACTTCCGAGGAAGAAAGGAAACAGCAGATTGCACGCTATACAAAGAAAAATGATTCTGTATCAAATATAGAAACATCATCTTCTTCTACAGAAGATTTTGATGTTGATTCTCTTCTTGCAGAAGTGGAGGATACAACGGATATAACCGGGAGTATAGCAGAAACTGAACTTCCTGCCGATACGGAAAAAGGGATTCCTACTCTTGATGATTTTGACGGTGTTGATACAACCATACCAGAAATCGATGATATGGAAATAATTAATGATTCTCAAACTCCTGATGAGCCGTCTAATGACACGATAGAATTTGTTATTCCGGTTCAAGAAGAGTTAATACCCGACAGTTACAGCTCTGAAAATTCCTTTACAGAGCCTGAAACTGATAATTTTACAGTAAAAGAGGAAATAAATTCTGATTTTAATGCATTAAATGATAATAAAAAACTTGATATTACAAAAAAATCAGAGTACAATAGTATTGAGCTTGATGAGGAGGAGCCCATGAATTTTGAAGACATAACACAAACACCACAGGAAGATGAAAAACTGAATGAATTTTCTGATCCCGGAGAAGTGGCTTCTTCATCTGATTCCAGTTCGGTCTTAAAAGAGATTTCTTCTGAACTTAGCCAGTTACGTTCCGAGCTGGCCTCTCTAAAAGCAGAGTTTTCGGCGTTCAAGAATTCTAAGGCAATGCCGGAATCTTTAACAGAAGATATTTCTACTGACGAACAGATTGTTTCTGAAGAAACAGCTGAGGAAAATATCGAACTTAATGTTGAGCCTGCTGAAGAACCGGAAGCAGCACCCGTGGCAGAATCCGGCTCAACCGGTTTTTTTGATGATAATGCAGAAGATGATACAATCGCCCTCTCTGGTGATGAGTTGAGTAATATTCTAAACAGTGCTGATTTTACAGAAGAATATGTTGACAATACTCAGGAAGAACCTCAGGATTCAGAACTGCCTGGTTCTGTTACAGAAGTTGCTCAAGAAGATGAAATATCATTTGATGAAGAACCTGTTACAGAAGAATCAGAAGCTGTAGGGATCGATACGGACATCAATTTTGATGAAAAACTTGAAGAACCTGAACTTGATGATATTGAAATTTCAAATGACCTCGATGCAACAGTCGAAGACGATATATCAATTCCAAAGGTTGACGATATTCTTGAACCACCTGCAGAAGACGATATAGTAGGTGAAGAAGTTCCTGTTACAACGGATTCGCTTTCTTCAGACAATATTGATTACCTTGAATCAGAATCAGCACCAACTGATGAGTCTTCTGTTATTCCTGAAAAAGGCGGTCTTGATATCCCAGATAACTTTGAAATAGAAGAAGAAACACAGGATATTTCGCTTGAAGAACCGGAAGAGGAACCTGTTCCTACTGTTGAATCTGTTACAAATGATATTCCGACAGATGAAGGAAATGTTGATTTTTCAATGCCTGAATCAACTGATGACTTGTCAGTCGATTTTACAGAACAGGATTTAATTCCTGAAGCTCCATTAGATTTGCCTTCAGAAGAACTTGACGAAGAATCAGAAGCAAATGAACCTACAGAGAAGGTTTTCGAAAGTGATCAATGGAATGAACCTGAATCAGCTCCAGCTGAAGAACCAGTTGCATCTCCAGAACCAGAATCAGAAGGATCTCATTCTGTACTTGAAAAAGCAAATCAGATTCATGATAGTATGCCTGCAGATTTGAAAGACGAAATAAAATCAGTATTGATTTATATGGATCAACTTTTGGAAAATCTGCCTGAAGATAAAATTGAAGAGTTTGCAAAATCCGAATACTTTGAGACATACAAAAAACTTTTCAAGGAATTAGGACTGTCCTGATTTATGGGTTTGCTACAACGCTGTAGTGACATACTGGAAAGATACAACAATATGTTTGTATCTTTCCAAAACTCCAAAAATACAATACCTTTTTCTTTTCAACAATTGCACCGAATTTTAAATAAGTTTGGTGTTTTGCATTTTGGGCTATATGTTCCTGTTGACAAGCACTACACAATGTTCTTTAACCATGGTTTTGATGCTCAAACCCTTTCTCAGGGTGATTCCAGTGCAGACTTTTGGTTTGGTACACTTGGCATTGTACCTGAAGAAAATACATGGTACACACAGGAAAACCAACAATTGGATTCATTCCTTCAGCTTTTTTCTATTAAAGACAGAGAACATATTTCTCTGCTTCACATTAAATTTATAACACTGAACAGCATTTCAAACTGTATAATACTTGTATCACAGGAAAACACAAATCAGAATGAAACAGACAACTTACTGGACTTTATAGATGAAAACTTTTCAGAATTATTGCCAGCTATCGAAAATATACTTCGGTTTCACCTTTATACACAAAAACCGGAAATAATAAATCAGTTTTCTTCCGATCTCATTCAAGAAAATACTAACGCAGATTTATCCGGAACAATGGTTAATATTTCTTTTTCAAATTTGATACAGTTCTTACGAAATTCAAACCCGAATCCCGACATTGTTCAAATTATAACTATTCTAAGCCGTCTTATAAAAGATCATCTTCCCGAAAACAGCATATGTATTGAATATGATTCCGAAAACCTTAAATTAGTACTTTTTTCGCAAAACGGTATTTGCATAGAGAAATTTGCAAAAGACATGATGACCTATTTATCCGATTATCTTTCAAATGGAGAGGAAAAGTTTATCGTTTTTTCTACTGAAGGAACAACGTATGAACCGGAAGAACTTTTAAGCTTTCTACACTTACAGAACACGGAAAATCAATTTTGAACCTAACTTATCTGCAGTCCAAAAACAACCTTAAAATTTGTTCATATAATAATATACTTTTACATTCTGCATACAATCCCGAAAAAGAAGCAGAACGATTTGTGCAAGCCATTTCAATTGATTTCACCCCTAAATACATTACTGTAACAGGTCCTGCCCTATCATACTGCCTGCCGTTTTTGAAGCAAAGATTTGCATATTCAAAATTTATCTGTATTCATTATACAAATCAATTTGATAATGATGAATCACCATGGGACAAAATTATTTATTCAAAGGACTCAGTACAGAACCAATTATTCTCCTACATAGGAGAAGAAGATGCATCTTCTGTCCTTTTTTTGTCCTGGAAACCAAGCGAATCAGCATTTCCAGAAGAGTACAAAAAAACCTGGTATGAAATAAAACAATTTTTAACAACGTCAAAAAATGTTCTTGCTACAAGAATGTATTTTAACAAACGCTGGACAAAAAATTCCATTCGATTTCTAAATTACATATCGCATATAAATCAGATATCATGTGATAGGACTTTACCAATATTAATTACAGCCTCAGGACCATCTCTTTCGCCTATGTTGCCTGTAATAAAACAACTCAGAACTCAATTCTATCTTATTGCAGTGTCTTCATCTTTGTATCCTCTACTACATTATAATATTATTCCTGATGCAGCCATTTCAACAGACGGTGGGTATTGGGCAAAAAAACATCTTGATGTTCTGAAATTCTTTAACATACCGCCGATACCACTTTTTTTGTCACCAGAAAGTGCAATTTCTGCCGATCTGCTTAAAACTTCTCAAATAATTCCACTTTGCTATGGTGATGGTGTAGAAACAATTCTTCTTGATTATTGCAATATTCCTTGCATAAAAGCAGTTAGAAACGGTACTGTAGCGGGAACAGCAACAGAGCTCGCTTTTTCACTGACAGATAAATTTGTATATGCTGTAGGATTGGATCTTACAACTTCAAAAGGATTTCAGCACGCACAGCCGAACAATCTTGAATTGGGAGCAACCTCAAAGGACTACAGGCTTATACCTTTATCAACTAGAACCGCTATTCAAAGTTTCAATTCTGAATCCCTTTCTGTATATAAAAACTGGTTTTCATCAAGGAATTCTGAATTTGAAAGACGTTTTGTACGTGTTTATCACAAAAATAATCCTCTTTTAGAACACTTTGGTAATATAAAAGAAATTCCACATACAGTTTTTGAAGAACAAATGAAAAATGGCCCAGAAAAGACCAGGCCTATTTCAGTACCGTTGAATAATTTAATTGCAACAAATCGTGAAAAGATTTCTTCTATGCTTTTGCAAATAAAATCAGAACTTATCAAAGCAAAAAACAATCTAACTCCTATTACAGACTTGAACAAAGAATTACTTTTATGGATTAAAACAGTATCATTAGGGGAATATCTAATTCTTGAAAAAACAAAAGGTCCAATAAATGATAAAATAATACTGGATTTTGAAGACATATTATGAGTGATAATAATTTTTTCGAAAAGAACATATCTATTTTAGCCACAAAAAATCAGAATCTCACAAAACAAATTCTTGATGCAGGAACACAAAAATCTGTCTATACAGGTACAATGACGGCAAAAAATGGTATGAGTGTTGTAGTGTTTGCAAATTCAAAACCAATGTACTCATTGTATAATCCTGCTCCCAGGATTCAACCGGCAGATTTCACCAGAGCGTTTAATCTGGTCGGAGGACTTGGCAACGGATATCATTTTCAGACTTTGCTTGAAGATTCAGAAAACCATGTATTAGTAGTTGAAAAAAATGCAGATTCTATCAAGTTTCTTTTTTCTCAATATGATTTTTCGCAAATATTGTCAAAACCCAATTTTGACATTTGTACATCAGATTCATTGGAACAAACAATTCTTTCTACTTACATTCCTCAAATTAATGGTGTTTTTAACTATTCAGCTAACAGAGTCTGGGCAGAAAACAATATTGAAACAGAAAAAACAATTAATCAGCAAATCCAGTCCTCTCTAAAAAGAATAAGCGCGGACTATTCTGTACAGGCTCACTTCGGTAAAATCTGGCAACGTAATATTCTTGAAAATCTTTACATTTTTTCAAAGCAGAAAAAAAACAGTTTGCTTACAATTCCAAATCACAAAACAGCAGCTATAATCGCAGCAGGACCAACTCTTGATTCAACAATACAAATTCTAAAAAACAAGCGAAGCAATTTCTACATAATCGCAACAGACACTGCATCACAAGTTCTTTTTTTAAACGATATAATACCTGATGCAGTAGTCAGTGTTGATGGCCAGAATATCTCATACCGACACTTCTTAAAAACGAACATATTACCCCAAACTCTCTATATTCTTGATTTATGCGCTAATCCTTCGATAAGTAAAGCTGTTGTAAATACCAACGGAACCTTGCGTTTTGCTTCAGGAAGTCATCCTTTATGCAAACTGGCTGCTGATTTTTTCAAAGCAAACAACAATACAACCCTTTTCCCGTTTATAGACTCAACTTCAGGGACAGTTACAGGAGCTGCATTGGATTTTGCAATAAAAGCCGGCTTTAATAAAATTGAGCTGTTCGGGGCAGATTTTGCTTACTCAAGAGGAAAACCATATTGCAAAGGTTCATATCTTGATGAAACATACAATAACTCTTCAAGTAGAATAGGAACACAGGAAACAGCCTTTTCGGCACTAATGTTCAGGACATCCCTTATTCCCCTTGAGAATGGTACAACAACTACCGAAACCTTACAACAATACAACAGAGCCCTAACAAATGCCTTTGAAAAATCTTCCTCACATATTGTAAGAATTTCTGCAGATTTACAACCTCAAAATCTCACGACAAGAAAAAACACTATCAATAATCAAGACCAGCTTGATTTTTTTTCAGAAACTCTTTATAACCCGTCAAATTTTGCCGATTTTATAACTTGGATACTTAAAAGTATTTCAGAAGCAAGAGGAAAACCGCAGTCAGACATAATTACAGCACTTTTACCTTTTGCAGCCTGGTGCGAGAAAAAAGGATATTATCAAAGTTCAAAAAACTCATTTGATATAATTCTTGATTTGGCACAGGACTTTTTCAAGCGTTATGCGGAGTAACATATGACGAATAAAAGCGTAGTTTTCTTTGTTATCATAATAATACTTATATTTCTTGCAGGTTTTGGCTATTTTACAGCCAGCTGTATATATGACATAAAGGCAGGAACTATAGGTGCCGAACAACAGTTCAAAGCTCTTTTGCGTGAAATGGATTCCAAAGCCGCTTCGTCAAAATTCCTTTCTGCAGACTATCTTAACTCTCTTCAACCAATTATAGAGAAGAACGATTATATTGCAGCCCTTACTATAAAAAGTGATACTACAACTTATTTTGCATATCCTGTAAAATCCCGTTATATATCAACAGATTCAATTACTCCTGAAATCGCAGTTTCTTCTCCGGCGATGATTGTACGCTCAACAAATATTCCTCTTAACGACAAAATCAATACAATCGTAACTGCCGCAGTTTATCTGCTTCCTCCTCATACTGTTTTCAAATTTGCAAGAAATGCTTTTTTCATTATTCTTTCAGGAACATTACTGGCTTTTATCTTCTTAATCATCTGTTCAAAAGCAGAAAAAAAAGACACCTCAAAACAACATGAAATCGATAATACGCCTTCAAATACTTTTGATGAAATTGATATAGACACTGCTTTTTCTGAGCAGCCAGAACCAACTCCAACGAGTTCAGTTGAACTCAAATCAACTTCACAACCTGAAATTACAAAAACACAAGATATCCCTCAAAAAGAAAATCAGGTATTAGGATCTGACTCTGTACAAATTGATCCATTAGGCCTTTTTTCACCTACAACAGGTTTGAGTTGGGAATCCTATCTTGAAACAAGACTTGATTCTGAACTTGTCAGAGCAGCTTCCGCCGAACAGGATATATCGCTTGTATATATAAAAATTCTCGACTTACCGCATAATCATCCGGCAGCACGCAAAGTATCCGATATTTTGGTTAAATGTTTTTCGTTTAAAGATTTGATTTTTGAATTTGGAGAAGACGGCTACGTACTGATTTTACAGAACAGCGACCTTGTACATTCATTGAACATTTGCGAAAAGCTCTATACCGAAATTACATCTATTTTACAAGAATTTGATGTGGACAAAAAAGTCTTCTTTGGTCTTTCGAGCAGAACACTTCGCCTTATTCCAGGTATAAGACTTATAAAAGAAGCAATGCAAGCAGTCGACAAAGCAATGGAAGATCCTTCTCTTCCTATTGTTGCCTTCAAGGTAGATGCTGAACGATATCGCAAATTTCTTGCAGAAGAAGTCTCAAAAGCGGGAATCTGATTTCAAATCTTTCATTTTATAATTCTTTTAAACCTATATTTTCTCACTTTTTCATTATTTTGATTCTAATGACATTTTTATTTTTTCGTGTTATAATTAGATTATTGTGGAAGAATCAGGCGATAAACAAGATTTACTTTTTACTCCGGTAAGCATTGATGAATTCTTTGATAACGATTCAAGCAAAAAGAACGATGATATAAATACAAATATCGTCGTTTTATCCACAAAAGAAAAAGAACTTGTCAACATGGTCTTTGAACAATTACGCACTTCTTCGCCACAATCTCTTGAAAATATAACTGCACAAATAGCAGATTTGGAACGCCTTGCCGCTGCAATTGCGCGATTTCCATCTCTTTTGCAAAGACAGGTTTTTGCAGGACAGGAAGTACGCACGCAGGAATCTCTTGTACACGCACTTTTGGAATTCAGAACAGGTGACAGAATGTTGCATCTTCCCTCAAAGGCAATTCTGGGAAAAGGTTTTCTTGTAGCTAAATTTCATACTTTTGTTTCCATGTCAAAAGCAGCACGGGCACAGCATTTTCATACAAAAGACCTTGAAGCATTACGATCTGCGACACTCAGAATAATGTTCACAATCATGGCTGAGGACGTTTATCTTTCTCTGTTGGAAGACACCCAGATTCCACAGGATATACGAGAACAGATTGCCGTTTCGCTTATTGTTTTGTGGGAACACCGCAGTGACCAGAATGTTGCCGATATTGCACCGGTTCTTGAAGCAGTATGGACAGTAAGGGACAAACTTGTGCCAGCTTTTGGAACAATGGTTGGAACAAGTGAATTGCTTTTGCTTACCATTGAGCTTGATGAACAATGGACATTATTCATTAAGGAAAAACTTAGTGATCCGGATATTTCTCAGGCACTTGAAGAATTCTTATTTTCCTTATCACATGAACAGATAAATATCCTTAAGAATAAAATAAAAGAACAGTCTTGTACCTCAATCAGTCGTGAAGATGTTTATGCACTTCTCGGTGAACGTATTCCAGTAGACGTTGAGCTTGATCCCCGCAATTTTTATCTGCGTTATACAATACGCCGCGATAATGCACGCGCCAGAACGAGACTCAATCTTGATGGTCCACATAAGACACTTGAAGATCATTTTACACGTTTTATTCTTGAAAAAAATCTAGAAAAACAGCACAATGATATATATGCAAAATAAAAAAGAAATCTTCAGATGCGGAGCAAAGCTTCGCCAAGTACGGGAACGCCGCGGTTATACATTAAAACAAGTCGCACAACAAGCGGATATTAGTGAAAGTCTTGTTTCACAAATTGAAAGAAACAAAGTATCACCTTCTGTAGAAACACTGCTAGCACTGTCTGATATTCTTGATGTAAATCTGGAATACCTTTTTGAAGGATACAGACAGGAAGTGACAGTTAGAGTTACAAAAGCAAAAGCCAGAAGAAAAATTTCGGAAGATGAAGTTGTTTATGAAGAAATATCTAAACCAGCTACTTCAGATGGCGCTCATGCTTTAGAAGCCTATATAATAACGATTCCACCACACGGTAATACACACAGGGGATCATACGGACATCCTGGAAGAGAAATGGGTTATATATTGAAAGGAAAAGCAGAACTGCACTATGAATCAAACACCTATGAACTTTATGAAGGTGATAGTGTATCTTTTTCGGCTTCTACCCCACATGTTATTTATAACAAAGGCGATAAGGAACTTAAAGCTATCTGGGTTGTATCACCACCTCAACGCTTTTGCTGAGTTCTAGAAAGATAAACATTTTTTTTCTCAAAAAGTTCAAATTCATCTATTTTTCTGTTATAATAAATATATGAATGAAGTATTTAATAATGATATATTTAATAAAGAAAGTAAAAAACAAGTTTTTATAGTAGATGATGAAGTTACAAATCTTAAAGTTGCCGCAGGTGTTCTGAGAGAACATTATAAACTTACCCTTTTAACATCCGGTCTTGAATTGCTTAATGTGCTTGAAAAAAACATACCGGATCTTTTATTACTTGATATAGAAATGCCTGGAGTCAGTGGTTTCGAGATAATAAAAGAACTAAAGCGAAAAGAAGAAACCCAAAATATACCTGTAATCTTTCTTACGGCAAAAGATGATGTTGAAAGCGAAATTAAAGGACTTACACTCGGTGCAATTGACTACATTTACAAGCCTTTCTCTCCGCCTATTCTTCTTAAACGCATAGAACACCATCTCGCATTAATTGAACAACAAAAAGAACTTCAGTTTTTCAACGAAAATCTTAACAGAATCGTAAAAGAAAAAACAGAAACAATCCTTCAATTACAATATTCGATACTAAGTACGGTTGCAAACCTTGTTGAATTCAGAGATGTAAATACAGGTGGACACATAGAACGTACACAACATTATCTTTCAGTTATGCTTAAAGCCATGAAAGAAAAAGGTGTTTACAAAGAAGAAATCTCATACTGGAAAATCCCATTACTTATACAGTCAGCCCAGCTTCATGATGTAGGTAAAATTGCAATTTCTGATACAATACTGAAAAAACAGGAAAAGCTTACTCCGGAAGAAATGGAAATAATGATGCAACATACCACATTCGGCGCTAAAATTATACGAAAAATTTCTGTTTCAATATATGGTGATGAATTCCTAAAATATGCGGAAATACTGGCACAACATCACCACGAACGATGGGACGGACAAGGCTATCCCAATAAACTGAAAGGAGAAGATATTCCTCTACCTGGAAGAGTAATGGCCATAGCTGATGTATATGATGCACTAGTTTCGGACAGACCCTACAAAAAGGCTTTCACTCATGACGAAGCTGTAAAAATCATTATTGAATCAAGCGGAACACAATTTGATCCTAAACTTGTAGAGCTTTTCAAGGAAGTAGCAGACAAATTCAAGTATGAGAACCAGACAAATATTCTCACCGATTTATAATTAACAAACCCTGTCTGCATATAATGATTGTAAAATGCTATAGACATTTTAATGAATTTTCTGTTATTATATCCTATATGTTTTGCTTTTATAGTACGGAATTACCGTACATGAGGAGGATCGTTGGCGGAAAATAAAGGCTTGCGGGTTAATGAACAAATCCGTGTACGTGAAGTCAGACTTATTGATGGTGAGGGTGAACAGAGAGGTATAGTTCCAATTCTTGAAGCACTTAAAATAGCAAAGGAACAGGAACTGGATCTTGTTGAAGTCGCACCTCAGGCGAATCCGCCCGTATGTAAAATCCTTGATTATGGTAAATATCGTTTTGAATTGGAGAAAAAGCTCCGTGACTCCAAGAAAAAACAAAAAGTACTTAAGCTCAAAGAAATCAGAATGCAACCTAAAATTGCTGATGGTGACATTGAGTTTAAATCAAAACATATTAAAGAATTTTTAGCAGAAGGTAACAAGGTAAAAGTTACAGTACGTTTTCGGGGACGTGAACTGGCTCATACCGATCTTGGACTGGAAGTTCTTAAAGAAGTTTTAAATCGACTTGAAGATGACTACACACTGGAAAAACAACCCGCTATGGAAGGTCGTTTTATGTCAATGGTAGTTGTTCCTAAAGTAAAAAAATGAGGTTGACGAAATGCCCAAAATGAAATCAAAGCGAAGTGCCGCTAAACGCTTTTCTCTGACAGGAACAGGAAAAGTAAAGTACAAAAAAATGAACCTTCGACATATTCTTACAAAAAAGGCTGCAAAACGCAAGAGAAACCTTCGTGCAGCAGGAATCCTCAGCGAATCCGAAGCGCCTAGAGTAAGAAAACAAATGTTGCCTTACGGTTAATCAGTTTCATGTCTTTTAAGGAGTATTAGATGTCTAGAGCAATAGATGGTACAAAACGCAAGAATCACCGTAAAAAGATTCTTAAACTTGCCAAAGGTTTCCGTGGAAGACGCGGAACAAACTTCAAAGCTGCAAAGGATGCTGTTGTAAAGGCATTGTGCAGTGCATATGTTGACCGCCGTGATAAAAAAGGTGTAATGCGTTCTCTGTGGATTTCACGTCTGAATGCAGCATGCCGTGCTGAGGGTATCAGTTACTCAAGATTCATTGACGGTTTGACAAAAGCTAATGTTGTTATTAACCGCAAAGCTTTATCAAATATGGCCATTGAAGATCCTGCAGCTTTTAAGGAAGTTGTAGCAGTTGCAAAAAAAGCAATTGGAGCATAATTTATGATTTCCCTTGATCAGATTCAACTTTTAGAACAAAAAGTTGAATTGGCTGTAAAAAAAATCAGCGAACTGCAAAAGGAAAATGATTTTTTGCGTAACGAGTTTTCGGCACTAAAAGTCAAAAGTGACGAACTGCAAAAAACAAATACCGAAATGCAGAACAAACTGACAATTTTTGAAAATGATCAGCCAAGAATCGAGCAAGGGATAATCAACGCTTTGAAATATCTTGATAACGTTGAGGATTCGGTTTTGAACACGCGTTCCGAGACAGCTTCATTGTCTGATACAGTTTCAAATCCGATTCCCCAAACAAATACACCTCCTGTTCAGCCAGCTTCTGTATCACATCAACAACCGATAAGTCCTATTGAACAGCAGGATCATTTTCAGTCATCAGTTTTTACCGAAACAGCATTCGAAAAACAGGCTGATGAAGAAACAGACAATTCTACTGACAATTCACAGCAATTAGACATTTTTTAATATTTTATGAAAAAAAGTACACTTTCCATAACAATTTTGGGTACTTCTTTCAGCATACAGGCAGATGAAGATTCTGAATATCTGAACCGCCTTTTACAATATTATGAATCAGTCGTCCAAAACATACAGAATACAACACCATTAAAAGAACCTCTTAAAACTGCTGTTCTTGCCGGTATAATGCTAACAGACGAGTTGTTTAAGGCCCAGCTTTCACATGATTCAATAAAAGAAAATTGTACAAAAACCGAATTAGCTGAACTTGAAAAGAGAACACTGAAAATGATTGATTCCATCGATCAAATACTAAAATGACAACATTACAGCCCTTTTCTATCTGGATAGACGCAGATTCCTGTCCCCTTCAAGTTAAAGATCTTGTTATCCGCTTTTCAAAACGCCTTAATATAAAAGTCAACTTTGTTGCCAATCGCCAAATACCTATTCCTAAAGACAACCTTTTTTCAATGTACATATGTGATTCTTCAGAAAACGCAGCAGACAATTATATTGTTGACAATATCAAAGCAAATGATTTGGTAGTCACGCGTGATATTCCTCTTGCATCACGTCTTTTGGATAAAAATATCTGTACTCTTAATGACAGAGGGTTAGTTTTTACAAAAGAGAATATAAAAGAAAAACTTGCAATGAGAAATTTTCATCTTGAACTGTACAATAACGGCATAATGCCCGAACGAACCAGCGTTTACGGGAAAAAAGAAATAAACCTATTTGCAAATAGTCTTGATAGAGAATTACAAAAAAAACTGAAAGAATTAGCCGTCCAGAATTAATCCGGCCAAGCAAGTTGAATCTGTCTGATATTCGGTAAAACTTCAAAAAAATCCATAACAAGTTCCGGGTCAAACTGAGATCCTGCCTGAGCCTGAATTTCGCGCAAAACTTCATCTTCTGTCCAGGAACGCTTATAAGAACGCTTTGAAGAAAGCGCATCATAAACATCTGCAAGCGATACAATCCTTGCAGCAAGCGGGATTTCGTCACCATGCAGACCTTTCGGTCTTCCTGTTTCAGGATCCGTTTCAAGCGCTTTTCCACTTTTCAAGTCCACTTTGCCAGGATATCCTTTACCATCCCAGCGTTCGTGGTGTCGAAGAGCTACATCCCTTGACATAAGATCCAAATCAGACTGTAGATCATCAAAAAGAGACGCACCAACAAGTGTATGATTTTGGATTATTTTATATTCTTCATCCGTAAGTTTGTCTGGTTTTTTTAGAATAACATCAGAAACAGCTACCTTGCCGACATCATGCAACATAGCCGCTATTTTAAGAGTATCACGGAATTTTTCTGATTCTTGGATAGAGATATTGTGTTTAAATGCCCAATGGTCATAAATTTCAACCGCATAGTTGGCAACACGATTTACATGCGAACCGGTTTCTTTTGGATCACGGAACTCTGCCATCTGAACCATACGCAAAACCATTGATCGTGTGAGATTTGCCCGTTCCAAAGCCTGAGTAGCACTACTTGCAAAATGAGCAATGTACAATTCCGCATCAGGGTCAAATTCAATAATATTGCCTTTCTCGTCCTCCGCATTAAGAATTTGCATAACTCCGAGAGTCTTTCCAGCTGCGGTTCGTAACGGTACAGTCAGAACAGATTTAGTTCTATAACCTGTGAGCATATCAGACTGCTTATTGAAAACAAAAGGCAAACCATCTATTTCATAAGCGTCTGGAACATTTACGATTTTTCCAGTAAGAACGGAATAACCGCACATTGATTTTTCATCAACCCTAAAAGAAAAGAAATTGAAAGGTAGTTTTTGTCCGGGTGCAAGACGTCGACGCTGTGTTTCATTCTGAGCATAACGGATTTTAATCATTCCATCCTCATGCACATAAATTGAACCTGCATCAGCATGAACAATAGCTCTTGCTTCTGTAAGAATTCTTTCAAGAAGTACGTCAGTATCCTGAATCTGACTCAACACTTTTTCGAGTTCAATTATCTTTTGTAATTTTTTTTCACGTATAGTTGTATCGGATACCATACCTACTCCTTGGCAAAAGTATAATATATAATTTTTTAATAGTCCATTAAAAACTTTTAAATAATAAACTAAAATAAAGTGGTCCTGCACCATCCTGAACATCAGGAAGAACTATCACACCATTTTTTGTTTTTTCCCCGGAACAAATAGTGCTGTATTTTTTTTCATCAATAGAAACAACACTTACGTTATCGTACTTTTTTAAGGCACGATCAATTACTCCATCATTTTCTTTATCGGTCAAAGCGCAGGTAGAATAAAGCAAATATCCTCCCTTTTTAAGCACTATCAGTGCTGATGAAAGGATAGACCATTGTGTTGTTGAAAGATTCCGTATTCTTGCAGGAGACCACATTGCAAGATACTTGGGATCAGAAATAACATGCCGCTCAGAAGAACAAGGAACATCCAGCAGAATACGATCATAAGCATTCTGTTCGTGTTGACACCATCTGCCTGCATCATAACCTGTAACCTTAATCCGCGAAAAAACATCTTCCGCAAGATGTTCCTGTAAAACACGCTGTAATCGTGCCTTGCGGTCTCTTGAACGCTCATTGGAAACAAGCACCGCATCCTTGTCCATATGTGTTGCGATTACAAGCGATTTTCCACCGGGAGCAGCACACATGTCTGCAATAGTTTTTGCACCATCAAGAGGCAGATTCATTGCTGCAATATAACTGCCGGAATCGAGCCAGTATGTTTTTTTTAAGGAATCAGAAAACGCGGCCTGTTTGTTTTCAGCAAGCAGAGCCTTTTTCAGCTGTTTCCATCGCTCGCCGAAAACCTCATTGTAATAAGCATCAAAACTTTCTTTGCCATTAGTTTTGGACTGTTTTTTCATGAAACTTTTTCAACTAAAATTGTAATAGTTCTAAAACTACTTGGCATCTTTCTGCTTTTTACTATCCTGCTCCATCTTTTCTTTCCAAACCTGAATTTTCTTCTTGATTTCTTCAGCTTCGTCCTTTTCGCCCATAACAATCAAAAGACGACGATAAGCAATAAGATAGTTGATACCAAGACGCATATCATCGGCACGTCTGGTTGAAAGCTCATAGCGTTCACGATAACCGTCAGCAGATTTTGAAAGCAGTTTTTTTAATAGGCGGATATAATAAACAGATACATCATGATCTTCGGCACGACCATCAAAATAATCTTTCATAGCCTTGTTCATGTCGAGAACATTCTTGGCAACAGTTGTATAGCGTCCGTTAAGCTCTACAAAAGACCATTTCCATTTTGTGTTGTCGCCGTAAGCATCCATAATAAGTCTGATTGCAAGACCAAGTTTTCTTATAAGGTAATAACGCTTTTCAACTGGAGTTTCCGCAATTTCTTCAAGATTCTTTTCAAAATCGGAATATGGAGCATCTATAATATTTGTAACGACTTCTTCAAGATAAATAATTGCTTTGTATAGAGTTTTGCGTCCTTCGTTGAGAGATTCCTCACTTCTTACGGCAAGAATCTCCATTGAAAGATTACTTATTGCGATATAGATAGTCGAAATATAAATCATGTCTTCAACAAGCTGAAGTTTCTTGTAGCCGACACCAGTCTTATCCTTGCTTATCGAATCGAGCGTTGTTTTTTCACGCTTCATTATCTCTTTTATTTCATTTTTGTAAGCAACACTCTTTTTTTCAAACAATTCTCTGCTTTCTGCCGTAATCTTTGCCATATAGTGAACTATCCTCCATATTTTGCAAGCAGTGTTTTTGCGTGCTCCAAAGAAGCTTCGCTTGCACTATCACCGGCTAACATGCGGGCGATTTCTTCAATTCTTTTTTGTCCGTTAATTGCAAACACCTGTGTCGTTGTCTCTTGACCGTTTACAGACTTTTCTATCTTTATATGAGTATCGGCACAAACGGCAATATTGGCAAGGTGCGAAATACACAATATTTGATGTTTTTGAGAAAGCATGCGAAGATGCTCGCCTACCGAAACAGCGACCTCACCGCCGATTCCTGTGTCTATCTCGTCAAATATTAAAGTAGGTGTTGTGTCCGAATCAGCAAGAATCGTTTTGAATGCCAGCATAACACGAGAAAGTTCACCACCTGAAGCAATCTTTGCAAGCGGTTGCAATGGTGAACCAGGATTGGCACTTATCATAAACTCAATGTCATCAAAACCGTATGGACCGCATTTTTGTTCTCCGCCTTCAAGAGGTTTCTGCTTCAAACCAGCATCAAATTGTGTTCCTTTCATTCCAAGATGCGCCAGTACCTCAACAATTTTTTCTGCCATAATGGAAGCAGCTTTTGTACGCTTTTCGGACAACGTCTTTGCAGAATTATAAACCTGTTTTTCAAGTTCTGAAACTTCCCTTACAAGTTCTTCCCTGTTACCCTGCCAGTTTTCAAGCTGAACAAGCTGCTTTGCAGCGTTCTCGGCATAGACAAGTAAATCAGCAACTGTTCCCTGTGAAGATTGCAGATATTTTTGCTTTAGCTTGTATATCAGAGCCAGACGTTCCTGAACAAAAGCCAGACGGTCGGCATCAAAAACAAGCATGTTTTTGTAGTTCTTTATTTCTTCTGCTATATCCTCAATTTCATAATAGGCATTTTCAAGCCTGCTCTGAAACTTTTCAAGAGATGAATCTATTGTAACAGATTTTTCAAAAGTGTTGCGGATTTTTTTCAAACCGGATAAAAGACCGCCGTCCGCCGCCTGAAAAAAATCGCAGACAGACTCAATATCGCCGTAAAGCTTTTCGTACTGTGTAAGCCGTGTTTCTTCGGCAGAGAGTTCGTCTTCTTCATTTTCGCTTAGTTTTGCTTTTTCAATCTCATCAAGTGCAAAATGCAAAAGCTCTATTTTTTCGGCTCTTGCGGAATCAGAACTGTTCATCTCGTCCAAAAGACGTCTTTTTTCCACAAGTTTGGTAAATAAAGTGGTAAAATCAGCAACTTCAGCCGTTATACCGGCGTATGAATCCAAAAACTTTCTGTGTTCACTCACCCTCATCAGAGACTGGTGTTCGTGCTGTCCGTGAATATCAACAAGATACGAAGTAAAATCATTCAACTCAGTTTTTGTAACAGGCACATCCTGTATCCATGCGCTTGATTTGCCTGTATCACGTATAATTCGACGCAAAAGAACCCTGTCATTTTCGGGCTCAGCTCCATGTTCCGAAAGCCATTCAAAAACTGCCGGCGGAGCATTTTTCAAAAAAATAGTTCCGCTAACCCTCGCCTCTGCAGCATTTGTGCGAATCTGTGTAACATCAGCTTTTCCACCAAGCAAAAATGAAATTGCACCTATGAGAATTGATTTTCCAGCCCCTGTTTCACCAGTTAAAACATTAAAACCCTTTGTGAATTCCAACTGAACAGAATTAATCAAAGCAAAATCTTTAATCGTCAAATCTTCAAGCATGAGGACCTCCTGACCAATGGAGTTTGGATTTTAATGCTCCATAAAAGATATCAGATGTACAGTTCACAAGCAAAACTTTTTTTCCCGCTTTTGTTATCGTAATCAAATCATCCGTTTCGAGTGCAAATGATACCTGTCCGTCAGCCGAAAGTGAAACAGGTGTTTCTCTTGAAGGCAGAACTTTAATCAAAAGAGGACCTGTTGCAGGTAAAACAACGGGACGGTTCGAAAGCGAAAACGGACAAATCGGGTTTACTATAAAGCATTCAAGTTCAGGGTCTACAATCGGACCACCAGCCGCTGCAGAATATGCGGTTGAGCCTGTAGGTGTTGCGATTATCACTCCGTCAGCCTCATATCTCCCGAACGGGATGTGGTTGTATTCAATCTCAAGCGAAACAAGCCTTGCCGAAGCATCTGCCGATATTATAACATCATTAAGCGCTGTTGATGTTGCTGTGGTTTTGCCTTTTGAGCAAACCGAAACAGAAAGCATAGTTCTCTCTGTAACAGGCAGTTTTCCCGCAAGAAAAAGTGAAAGAGAGTTTTCCCATTCTTCTTTCTGAATTCCCGAGATAAAACCGAATTTACCAAGATTTACGGGAAAAATCGGAACTCCATAATCAAGACAACCTCTTGCTGCAAAAAGAACAGTACCATCGCCGCCGAGAGTAATTGCAAAATCGTATTCTGAAAAAGAGCAACCCGTTGAACTGTTTGAAAATTCAAAAATATCCGAATCAATCTGTTTTTGCTCAAGAAAAGCTTTTATCTGTTTTCCAAGCAAAATAGATTCGTTCTTATATGTATTTGTAACAATAACAACTTTTTTCTTTTTCACAATACACCTTTGGCTGTTGTCAAGGCAAAGTCCTCAAAACCTTTGCGATTTTTTCTGCCTGAGTCATGCCCAGACGCGGATACAACGGAAACAAAACACAGCGGAGCAACAGTGATTTGGCGTTGATACATAAAGGTATCTCTTCCCCATATTTTGCTATTACTGTATTTTGAAAAGCTGGAATAACTTCTATTTCTTTTCGGGATGCATAAGAAACAACATCTTTTAAGCCTTCTACAAGAACAACAGGAAAAGAAAAAACCGCAGGTACAATGTTTTCGGCTGACGTAGAAAAAGTTTTATGCTTGCCCTGCATTACTGCTTGATTATACATAGTCTTCATGTCGTTGCGTATTTGTTCGTTTCGTTCTCTTTCCTTCAGCTGGACAAGTCCCAAAGCACAGTTAATATCGGGCAGAATATCAGTGACAGGGGCTTCATCAATCAATTTTTTAAGCACAATTCCTTCACGCTTTCCTGATGTCATTAAGACAGCACCGCCACCAGCTGTGAGTATATCCTGTTCTTCAAGCCCAATAATCGAAAAAACACCAAAAGTTCCTGCGTTTTTTTGCTCGTCTCCCTTTTCTTCATCATGCAAAATAACATACGCACCTGCACTCTGAGAGGCATCTTCTATTACTGGTAGTCCAAAACTGTTCAACATTTCAAAATCAGGCAGCATGCCGCATGTTTCATGTAAAAGAATAACACGTCCACCTTGTTTTATACCGTTTTCAACAGCTTCTTGTGTTATAAGTGCCGTATCTTGTGAAACATCAAGAACAATAGGATTATAATTTGCTTTTTTTATTACCGGATATTGCCAGTCCGGTGCAAGAGACGATATCATTACGCCTGAATTCTGCGGAATTTCCAATGCTTTCAATGCATATTCCAGCGCAATTGCAGGACTTCGCAAAGCAGCGCAACAGGCTGCTCCAAAAGAGTCTTTTACCTGTTGCTGCAAACGAAGATTCAGTTCTCCCGGTCCTATTTTTTCGGAGACCATGCATGAAAGCACAGCATCCATTTCTCTTCTGCGGATAGTTGAACTTGTTACGGGAATTTTCATACTAATTTATGTCTGCCAGTTTTTGCAGTTCTTTTGGATTGAAAACTCTTCTCATATCAAGAATAATTAGATAGCCACCGGCTTCCTGTCTTACAACACCATGAATATATTCGGTTCCAATACCAGCAAGCATTTGTGGCGGTGGTTTGACTTCATCAGATTTTATACTGACGACTCTGGCAATTTTATCGATTATAATACCAATTTTACAACCGTCTATATTAAGTATAACAAAACCGCCCTCAAAATCATCATATTCATCAGTCTTTTCTTTTTCTTTAAGATGAAAACGTTTATGCAGATTGATTACGGGTATAATTTCGCTGCGGAGATTGAATATTCCTTCAACATAATAAGGTGCGTTTGGTATAGGACGAACAGATTGGAGTTTTACAATTTCTTTTACGTCCATAATATCTACACCATATAATTCTTCACCGAGCTCAAAACTTACTAACTGAAATTGCGATTCACCAATTGCCATTAATGCCTCCAATATTACTATACAATAAATGATACAACTAAAATTTGATTTTTACAAGTAAAAGGCCGTTTTTATTTAACCAATTCTACATCAATTTTGTTCTGCCGTTTTTATACGGACAATTCTGCCGGCACGTTCCAGTTTTTCAAGAATATACTTGGCTTTTTTCTGGTTTGCACCTTCCTTCTCGTTTTTGGCGATTTCTTCAACCTTCTGCGTTAATGCGGGAAACGCATTCTTTGCGTAAATATCCAAACCTGTACCTTTTGTAGCAACATCAGAATTTTCAAGGTACTTTAGACAGATATCTTCCAAAGAGGAACTTTCGTACCTGGCAAATTCTTTGCCGAGAGCATAACGTACTTTTTTTTGCTTTTCATCGTTAAGTGTCGATTCTGCGGCGCTAATGACCGGATAGACAGTTTCCGAAAAAGCATACTTGAGAAGAGCTGTTGCTGCTTTACCACGAGTTGTTTCAGTCTGCTTGTCACTTTTCACAAGCGAAACAAGATAATCAAGACCTTCTTTTTCGCCCAAAGCGGCAAGTGTTTCATAAGCCTTGTATTTAACAACATTTTCCGTATCATTTTTGGCCCTGTAGAGCAAGGACTTGGAAGCGGCAGAAAGCTTCTGGTTTTTTATTGCTTCCAGTGCTTCAAGTCGTACACGAAAATACGAATCCTGCAATGCTTCAATCAGTACAGACTGTGCCTCAGGGTCGGAAGATGCCGCCAGTCCTTTTATTACAGAAACGCGGAAGTTTGCATCTTTGTCATCATAAAGCGAAACAAGAATACCGGCCGCCTTGTCGGAATCAATTTTGCCCAAAGATTCCACAGCATGCATTCGCATGTATGTATCTTCACCTTTATCATTCACTATCTCACAAAGGCTGTCCCAGCTGTCAGACGTTCCCAAATCGCCGAGTGCATCTATAACTGCCTGTTTTACACCAGGTTGAATTTCTTTGTCTAAAAGCTTTCTGAGATTTTCTGAATCTTCCGAATTACCAATCTTGCCAAGTGTTTTTATTGTCTGAATCTGATATGTTTCATCTTCGCTTTCAAGCAAAACGCGAAGCGGCTCAAGCGCCTGTGGAACGGGAACTTGTGATACATAACTGAATATCGCATTCACAATTTCTTTGTTTTCTTCAAAGGGATCTTCCAAAAGCTCAGCGGCAAAATCCTTTAATCTGTCGTCTTTTGTTTTTTCAAAATAACCTATTATTTTCTCGCGGACAGAATTTGAACGAGTCTTGTTAAAGAGTGCGTAAAAGTCATCACCGTATTCAAAATCTTCTTCTTCTAGAACTTTGTCAATGAGTTCAATAATCTCAGGTTCAAGTCCGAACATTATTTTTTCCTGACGCTGTTCAAACTGAGAAGCTTCCTTTTCTTTTTCTTCCACTTCCTGAGAAAATACAGTGGCAGCAACCCATGCAAAAATCAAAAAAACACAAATCCATTGTTTCATTACAAGCCCTCCTTAGCATTAAACCGTTTTAAAAAGTCGGTTTTAAATGAACGGAAAGTTCCTTCCTTTATGGCTCGGCGTGTTTCGTTCATAAGATTATGCAAAAAATACAAATTGTGATAAGAAAGCAGCATAGAAGACAAAATCTCACCGTTTTTAAACAGATGACGCAGATAC
This sequence comes from Spirochaetota bacterium, assembly GCA_016285185.1. GTDB lineage: Bacteria > Spirochaetota > Spirochaetia > Treponematales > Treponemataceae > UBA1240. The sequence goes on along the minus strand of JAEEQG010000096.1, from coordinate 40,089 downwards.
GCTCTTGAATATTCGCGGCAAACCTTACAATCACACTCTGGATCTATCGGAAGATAATCATGAATAAACTTTTCTTTTTTTATGGATAAATTACCGTCATGGGTAAAACATGAACCGTTTCTTGCATTGCGTGTTGGAAGAACACAATCAAACATATCTATTCCGTTTTCAACCGCATCAAGAATATAATCCGGAGTACCTATACCCATAACATAACGCGGTTTTTCAGCAGGCAAAAGTTCGGCCGTATATGCCAAAAACTCATTGTAAACATCGTGCGGCTCACCTACTGAAAGTCCTCCTATGGCAATACCGGGTGTATCCAATGATGCAACAAAATCGGCACTTTGCGCTCGTAAATCCTTGTAAAAATTACCCTGCACAATCGCAAACAAATTACCCTGATAGTTTTTTTCGTTTTTAACAGCGAGCCACTTGTTTTTTGCGCGAACAGCCCAATCACTTGTTATACGCAGTGCCTCTTTTGCCTGTTTGTACTCAGTTTCGTAACCCGTACAAACATCAAGCTGCATTTGGATATCGCTGTTGAACTGCGACTGAAATTGAACAACGTTTTCAGGTGTCAGGATGTGACGTGATCCGTCTATATGACTCTGGAACTTGACACCTTCGTCTGTTATTTTGCGGAAAGGAGCAAGAGAGAATACTTGAAATCCACCGGAATCCGTGAGAAAATTCTTATTCCACTTTGAAAAACCGTGCAGCCCACCTGCCTCTTCAAGCAAATCTGGTCCGGGTCTGAGGTAAAGATGGTAAGTATTTGCAAGAATCAGATCAAAGCCTATTTCGTGTAATGAATCTTTAGACACAGCCTTGACAGTTGCATTTGTTCCCACTGGCATAAAAACAGGAGTTTCAACATCACCGTGCGGCAAATGAAGAATTCCTGTACGTGCGGCACTTTGGCTGTCTTTGTTCAGCTCAGTAAAAATCTTTTCCATAACGTTTCCGTAATAAAACCTATGTGCGTGTGTATCGTAACAAAACTATGCTGATAATCGTGTAGACTATTACAGGAAACCACGCTCCCATTACAGGAGAAATATACTCAAACTGCGCAAGAAGCATTGTAACCATCTGCGCTACATAATACGATACAGCCGCACCTATACAAGACAAAAGGCTCATTAACAGTACATTTTTTTGTGTTTTTCCCGACAATCCTATAGACAAAAAAACAACGATAAAAATAATGAACGGAAACGAAAACTTTTTGTAATACTGCGCCAGAGCCTCGCTGTACGGCAGCCCCGCCCTTCTGAGATACGCAATATACTGTTGTGCGTCTTCCACCGAAACTTCTTCTACAGAAACAATGTTTTTCTGGAATGTTTCTGGCGGTTCATCCAGCTTCAGATTATCAAATTTGGACTTTATAGCAAGCTTTTTATCCAAAATATCATAAACAACATAATCGTAAAGCTTCCAGATTCCATCATCCTTCTGCCATACAGCCGACTGAGCATGGATTATATATGCAACCTGCTTGTCGCTCAATCTATGTATAATATAAAGTCCGTAAAGGGCTTTGCGTGTATCATCGTAATAATTCGCCTTATAAACGGTATTACCGGAATCCGTAATAATAACCACATTGTCAGTGTTCTTGGAAACTACCTCATGTAAAGCTTCTTTTTGCAGGCTTTCCTTTTTGTGAAAAGTAGGAACAACAACCCTGTCTTCAAAATAAAAAGATGCAAAAGTGAGCCCGATTGAAAGCACAAGAAGCGGAAACGTAAAGCGAATAAGTGGAATACCTGATGCAAAAATAACAGTAAGCTCGTTTTTTGCGTACAATTCACTGAGTGTATATGATACCGAAAAAAGAACCGCCAGAGGCAGTCCAAAAGAAACAGCCTTTGGAACATAAAGCCCCATTATCGTAAAAATCTGTGTTGCAGGTACATTCTGTGCAATAAACCGCCATAGATTCATAAAGAGGTCTACGAGAACAAGAACCATGGTAAAAAATAGCAGTGCTACGGCAAAAACCCTTAGGAATCTGGTGCACAAATAGCGAACAAATGTCATGTTCTAAGCATCCTTATATAAAACGGAATAGAAAAAACACCCAGTGCAATATCGGGTATCCACATAGCCCAGAATGCATTAAGACCGTTTTTTTGTCCGAATATCTGACCAAGCGTCTGTAATGCCCAGTAGACAACGCAAATAAGGACCCCGATTATAAAACCAACAGTCTGTCCATTATGCTTGCCAAATACAACCGCAAGCGGCAAGGCAAGCAGCGCAAAAAACACGGCACTGAACGGAAGTGCATACTTTCTGTAATATTCTACATCAAAGATATTAATGTAAGCAGCAGAATTATTGCCGTCTTCTCTCAATTTCTTTAAATAATTTTTAAGGTCAAGGACAGTCATTTCTCGCGGATTTACACCATTTGGCGCAAACTCGCTAAAGTCGGCGGCAAGCACATTAAGCACGGTGGAGTCTGTAATAACATAGTCTAAATCATTTACACTGGAATTTTCCGGCAAAAAAATAACAGCATTGTTCATCTGTATCTGCATTAGAATGGCTGGATCCGGAGGCTGCAATACAACAGAATCTTCAGCTGTGATAATCCGCACAGCTCCATATTTGTCTATATCAAAATACAACAAGTCAGAAACATCCGTTTCTTCAACATTGCCTATTACAAGTACCGAATTCTTAAGTCTTTTTACCGAGTTAGACTCAAGCACAACACCCGGATTTGAGATAAGCATTTTCCGATAAAGCCGGTTGTATTCAATTGTTCCTCTAGGCATAAGAACATCATTAACCACAAAAGAAAGACATGAGATTATAATTCCGACAACAAGAACAGGCATCAATATCTTTGCGTAAGAAAAGCCAAGTGCCCGCAAAATTAGAATCTCATTATCACTGATCATTCTACCAAAGCAAACCAAAAAACCGACCAGTGTTGCAAATGGTGCTGACTGTGAAATAACGAAAGGCAGCGAATAAAAAATCAGTTTAAAAACATCTACAATCGGAACTTTTTGCTTGAGTACGTCCTGAACCATGAGAAGAATCTGGTTTACAAAAAAAACGACAAAAAAGAACAAAAACGCTATTCCATAATAGAGAAGCAAATCTTTTACGAGGTAAAGAATTATTGTAGGAACTTTGTTTTTATTTTCCAGTTGAACCGAAGCCACCTGTTCCTCGCTTTGTCTCATCAAGTTCGTCCGTTACAACAAAATCCACCTGTGTAACCGGAGCTGCAACCAATTGTGCAATCCTGTCGCCGTTGTTTATGGTAAAAGGCTCTGAACTTAAGTTTATGAGAATAACTTTTATCTCGCCTCTATAATCGCTGTCTATTGTTCCAGGCGTGTTAAGACAAGTAATTCCGTTTTTTAAGGCAAGCCCGGATCGCGGACGCACCTGAATTTCATACCCCTGAGGAATCTGACAAAACAAACCGGTCGGTACAGCAAAGCGTTCAAGAGGCTTTAGTTCCAAAGGCTTATCCAAAAGTGCGCAGACATCAGCTCCTGCAGAACCTGCCGTCTGGTATACCGGGAGTTTAACACCGTCTTTTGTAACACAAAAAACCTGTACTTTGCGGCTATCGTTTTTTTCCATATTTCCTCCCGTATACAACAAGCGCTTCCTGTTTTTCATCAATAACACGAACCAGTTCTTCATTCAAGTCGGCAACCGTTACAGAACGTATTGTTTCTATATATTCTTCAGGCGAACAAAGCGAATAATCAGAAAAATAAAGCCTTGCAAGCCTTTTCATTCTGGATTCCACGTCTTCGGATGCGATTATTTCTTCACCCCAAACATGTGCCTTTGCGTCATGCAGTTCTTTTTCAGTAACACCATATGTAACAAGATTTTTGAGTTCCTCGTGCAATTCATCTATTACCCTTTCGGTGTTGTTTTTTTCTACTGCCGCATAAGCACAAACAAGGCCCGCATTCTTATATACCGAAAAAAAGCTGTATACATTGTAGCAATAGCCCTGATCCTCACGTATACGCTGAAACAGTCTTGAACTCATTGTATCACCTATTATGGCATTTAACAAAGTCCAAAAAGTACAATTTTTTTCTTTAAATGGAATTAAAAGCGGATATGCCACAAAAATCTGGTTTTGCTGAAACGGCGCAGTTATCAGAGACTGTCCAGAAGACCATACAGCATCAGGAACATTATAATCCGCCTCATCAGAATTACGAACAGGCTGCATTGAAAGAATCCGTTCAACCTCATTTACATCAACATTTCCTGATATTGTTACGACAAGTTTTCCATTCTGAAAATATTTTTTATACCAATACAGAATATCATCGCGTTTAAGTTTTTTTACATCATGCTCCGAAGCACTGATTGACCGTGAAATTGACTGGTCTTTCCACAACGCCGCATACACAGCGTCAAATGCGGATTCCTCCGGATCATCATGCGAAGCAATAATCTCACTTTCGATAACCTTGCGTTCTTTTTCCAGCTCTTCTGCAGTAAAAACGGAATCGGTAACCATCTCGCACATGATTTTCAACGCATAAGTGATTTTGAGTGCAGGGACTATCGCATAAAGGCAGGTTGTATCACGCTCTGTAAACGCATTTATGTAACCACCTATCTGGTCAAATGAGCGTGCTATATCAAATGCTGACTTTGTCTGCGTTCCCTTAAAAAGCATGTGCTCGACATAATGGGTTGCTCCCGCATTAGGGATTACTGCCCCGTAAGATTCGTTCACAGACCCCACAGGAAACCAAAAACCGATTGCAACGGTTTTAACTGTTGCAATCGGTTCAGTTACGAGAATAATATTATTTGACAGAATCTTCTGCTGAACTGACATTCCCTATTTGTTTTCTTGAGCCTCAATTGCATCAATATAAGAAAGGTTCAGTCTGCCCATTTTGTCAATTTCAAGCAGTTTTACAGGAATCTGCTGTCCTTCGGTAACAACATCGGTTACTTTGGCAATCTTTTTGCGGCTGAACTTTGAAATGTGGCAGAGCCCTTCCTTGCCAGGAAGAATCTCTACAAATGCACCAAAGTCCATAATGCGCTTTACGGTTCCGTTATAGATTGTACCTACTTCAGGGTCTTCAACTATACCTTTGATTGCCTTTTTTGCACCGTCGGTGGATTTGGCGTTCTTACCGTAGATTGTAACAGTTCCATCATCTTCGGTATTGATTGTAACCGCATACTGTGCTGAAATTGCTTTTACAGTCTTTCCGCCAGGACCAATTAATGCACCGATTTTGTCAACGGCAATCTTCATTGTTTCGATTTTTGGAGCATATTCACTTATTGTGTCAGCAGGTTTTGCAATCGTCTTGCTCATAATGCCGAGAATATGCAGTCTTCCGCGTTTTGCCTGGGCAAGGGCTTTTTTCATTATCTCAGTTGTAACACCTGCAATCTTGATATCCATCTGAAAACCTGTGATACCGTCTTCCGTTCCGGCTACCTTAAAGTCCATATCACCGAGGTGATCTTCTTCACCAAGAATATCAGAAAGAATTGCATATTTGCCGTAAGGATTATCGCCTTCCGGTTCTGTAATAAGTCCCATTGCAATACCAGCAACAGGCTTTTTCATCGGAACACCGGCAGCCAGCATACAGAGTGTACCGCCACAGACAGATGCCATGGAAGAAGAACCGTTTGATTCCATAATTTCGGAAACAACGCGGATTGTGTACGGGAACTGCTCGCGGCTCGGAACCATCGGTTCAAGAGAACGTCGTGCAAGGTTTCCGTGACCAATTTCGCGGCGGCCAGTACCGATGCGTCCGCACTCACCTACTGAGTATGGCGGGAAGTTGTAGTGAAGAATAAAGTGTTCGCGTTTTTCACCGTCAATGTCGTCATAAACCTGCTCATCCAAAGCTGTTCCCAAAGTTGCTACAGCCAAAGACTGTGTTTCGCCGCGTGTAAAAATTGCAGAACCGTGCGGGCGCGGAAGAACGTTTATTTCGCATGTAATCGGACGGATATCTTCAAGACCGCGGCCGTCTACACGCTGTCCGCGCTCGAGAATACCGGCACGCAGGATTTTGTACTGCATATCGTCAAACAATGCATTGAAAAGCTTTTTCTGAATTTCATCTTCAAGCTGTTCGGCATATTTTTCAGCAATTTGTGCCTTTACTTTTTCAATTGAATCGTGTCTTGCAAATTTGGTTGCTTCGTAGCAGGCCTTCTGAAGGAGAGGCATTGCTTCCTGTTCGATTGCGTCTTTGTTCTGGAGATCAACTGTGAGAGGAGCAAGCGGAAGTTTTTCCTTGCCCGCAAGTTTTCTGAGTTCATCCTGCAGATGACACATAGCAGTAATAAACTCCTGAGCCTTTTCGAGAGCACCGAGCATAAGGTCTTCCGAAACTTCGTTTGCGCCGCCTTCTACCATTGTAAAGCCGTCTGCTGTACCAGCAACGACAATCTCAAGCTCGCCTTTTTCAATCTGTTCATAAGTCGGGTTGATAACGTAATCACCGTCAACATAGCCTACGCGTACTGCGGCAACCGGTCCGTTAAACGGAATGTCTGAAATCGTAACAGCAGCACTTGAAGCAATAACTGCAAGAATATCCGGCGGGTTAATCTGATCTGAAGAAATACAGGTTGGAATAATCTGTATTTCGCGACCGAATGAGATGTCAAAAAGAGGACGCATAGGACGATCAATAAGACGAGAAACAAGAATTTCCTTGTCCTTCGGGCGTCCTTCCCTTTTGATAAAACCGCCGGGGATTTTTCCTGCGGCATAATACTTTTCGTTGTAGTCAACTGTTACAGGGACATAATCAAGTCCTTCCTGCGCAGAATCTGACGCGCAGACAGTTGCAATAACAGCTGATCCTGCAAATTGTGCATAAACAGCACCGTTTGCCTGTTTTGCAAGACGACCTGTTTCGAGAATCAACTCTTCATTTCCGATTTTGTAAGAAACTCTCTGTACCATGAGTAAATCCTTTAATAATGATGTTTCCAATTTACTGCACTGTAACAGAATTCATTAAAAACCGCTTTTGTAAACGGGTTTTAAGAAATTCTGTACATACAGAATGCAGCAAATCAAATGATTCTGCCAGAGTTGATACCATTTTCATGCATCAACTCCACCTAACTAAAAAAAAGGAAACTGTCTTTACGACCAAGACAATTTCCTTTCCCTATTTACTTGCGCAATCCAAGTTCTTTAATCAATGCACGATAACCTTCAAGATTTGTTCTCTGCATGTATTTGAGCAGCTTTCTGCGCTGTCCGACGAGTTTAAGCAAACTGCGGGCTGCACTTTTGTCTTTTTTAAGATTTTTGCAGTGCTCTGTGAGCTGCTTGATGCGTTCTGTAAGAATCGCAATCTGAACTTTTACGTTGCCTGTGTCTTTGTCATTTGCACCGAATGTGCTGATCAGTGCAGATGTTTTTTCTTTTGCAAGTGCCATGAACGGAACCCCTTGAATATAGTGTAATCTTCGGACAAAACCGAAAATCATCTGCATAAGCGGAAAAAGTTGCGTGTTAACTTCCGGGTTTTGAGAAATTAATCACAACACATTCCGTAAAGACAGACACCTAATATTATAAGATATAAAGATTTTAATCAACCGGTAGAAAAGAATTGTCCAAAAACAACGATTAAAGCTTACACAAACTTCAGGCTGTTACAGTCCGGCAGATTCAGCAAATTACGGGATTTTACGGTTATTGAGATTGGCTCGTCCTTTTCTGAAAGGGTACGGTAACTTCCATCGGGAGGAATAAGCTGCGTAACAGGAGAACCTGAGGCGGAGGCTTTGCGGATTTCGGAGATATCAAGCTCATAAGGGCGTTCCAAAAGCTCGGCAGCAGCAGTAAAATTACCGCAAAGAATCATCTGTCTTATAAACGACGAGCTTATACGCTCGGTTTTTCCGGATTCGGTCTCATAATACACAGGCGCAAGAAAATGCGTTTCAATCTGTACAGTTTTTGCCCAAGCCTCAATGTCGGTTCTCTGAGTTTTACCTTTGTAACCACAGTGAAAATCAAAGCCTTCAACAAGACACTTCATGTTTATGCGCTGCGCAAGATTTGAAAGAAAGTCAATGCCCGGGAGAGCTGCAAAGTCATCGTTAAAATCAACAAGAATAACCGTATTAATACCCAGCGATTCAAAAAGACTCAGCCGCTGCGAAAGGGACGAAATATCGCCCGCATAATCGTTCGCATGCTTTATTGCGGGCAAAGGCCTCGTAAATGTTATTACAACGGAGTGATAGTTCTTTTCGGCACAGATTTGAGTAAGTGTATCAAAAAGCATGCGGTGCCCCCTGTGTATACCGTCAAAACTACCGATTGTAACGGCCGTTTTTTTGCCGGACAACTGAGGAAAATAACCGTCATTCCATGAAAAAACTTGCATTTTTTATTCCTTGTCGGTATTAATTACATAATCATAACAGATTCTGTTGTTTTCAACATGAATCATTCCGTAAAAATCTTCATTTTGAGAAAAAACCGCCAGTTTTTTATCCGTTTCAGCAGAGGAAACCGGCTCATAAAAATATCTCATATTCAAGGGCTGCCCCGAAAAAAAACATCTTTCATATTCAGGTTTTATAATTACAGGGCAAAATCCACATTTTTCCGCAAGGCTTTTGCTCATTTTTTGGATTTTATTTCTTATCTCCTCACGGAGCATTTTTTCTGCATTTTGCGACTTGTTTACTTTTTCAGTTTTTAATGCCTGCATCGCATTTTCTATATTAAATTCATCAAGCTGAGAAAATCCCGAAGCATCGCGCAAGTGAAAGTCACCGACCTTTGTGCGTCGCAAACCTACAAGATGTGCAGCAGAACCACAACCGGCTGCAATATCGCGGGCGAGACAGCGTATGTATGTACCTTTGCTTACGTTAAAGACCGCATGCACATATTTTACGGTTTTTAACGACTCATTCTCAAAAACCACATCTTTTAGTTCCGTCTTGAACACTGTAACGGGACGTGGCGGAATAGTTGCCGTCTTTCCCGCACGAGCCAAATCGCTTGCCCTCCTGCCGTTGATATGTAATGCACTGAAAGCCGGAGGGGCCTGCATAATATCACCGGTAAACTTTTCAATCGAGCTTTTAAGGTTATCAAAAACAGGCAATGGCGCGGTTTTTATCACCCTGCCGGAAGGATCAAGAGTATTGGTTTCTTTTCCGAATGCAATTATTGCCTCATATTCCTTGTCAAAGGCCGTTATAGCGCCGGCAAGCCGTGTCAGTCTGCCGGCACAAACAACCAGCAGACCGTCTGCAAAACTGTCAAGAGTACCGGTATGACCAATTTTTGTTGTATTCAATGCGTGTTTTACAACCCAAAGAGAAGAAAAACTTGTTAATCCCGGCTGCTTGGCATACAAAACAATGCCGTCAACCGGAGAATTGTACGAACAGAATTCGGCTTCGTTATTCTTGGCCTTCATTATTCTCAGAAGCTGCAGCGACAGCCGCATCTGCTTCGGTTATTTCAGCAAGTTTGCGGACCATTTCAAAACCCTCTTTAATACTTGAGTCACAAACAAACTGAAGCTTGGGGAACTGCCGCAAAGTAAGTTTGCGGCTCAGTGTCGACTGAATAAAACCGGCAGCACTTTCGAGTCCTTTAACGCCTTTTTCAGTCTTTTTGTCGTCCATAAAGCTTGAAACATAAACCTTTGCGTAGCTCAAATCACGGGAAACTTCAACCCTGTTTACGTTCAAAAACGTTGATACACGAGGATCCTTTATCTGTTGCTTCAGAATCATACCGGAAATTTCGTTCCTAATCTGTTCTCCAAGCCGGACAAGTCTGTATTCAGACATTCATTACCCCACAATTCCTGCAAGCTATTGCTTTTCTTCCGTTTTTGGAGCGGAATCGTTCAGCTTTCTTGCAACCTTTACCATTTCGATAATTTCGAACTGATCACCGACCTGAATATCCTGCCAGTTTTCAAGTCCCATACCGCATTCAAAGCCTGATGCAACTTCTTTTACATCATCCTTAAAACGTTTGAGAGAAGTTATCTTTAACGAAGAAGCTATTACAATACCGTCACGGATAACATTTGCAGTGCAGGAACGTTTTACGTTTCCGGTAAGTACATAACAACCTGCAATAACTCCGACTTTAGGAACTTTGAATGTATCGCGGACTTCAACAGTACCGATAACTTCTTCTTTTTCATCAGGAGCCAGCATACCTTCCATAGCGGCGGTTATTTCTTCAACAGCCTTATAGATTATGTTATATTTGCGGATATCTACTTTTTCCTGCTCTGCAAGCAGCTTTGCCTTTGGTGTAGGACGAACGTTAAATCCGATGATAATTGCATTTGAGTCAGCGGCTGCGAGTACAACATCGCTCTCGTTGATTGCACCTGCAGAAGAGTGAATAACGACAAGCCGTATGTCTTTTGTAGAAAGTTTTTCGAGCGACTGCTTGAGCGCTTCCGCAGAACCCTGAACGTCGGCCTTGATGATAACCTTGAGTTCCATAACCTCACCCTGTTCGATTGTATCATACAGGTTGTCAAGGTTAACTTTCTTAACAGCTTTGGAATCTTCAAAGCGCTTAAGTTCCTGACGTTTTGCAGAAATATCGCGCGCATCGCGTTCTGACTCGGTTACCTGGAAAGGATCACCCGCATTAGGCATTCCCTCAAAGCCCATAATTTCTACAGGGGTACTCGGCGTTGCTTCAGGAATTTTAACGCCTCTATCATTAAAGATTGCTTTTACGTGACCGGAATATATTCCGCCGACAAAAGGATCTCCAACACGCAATGTTCCGCGTTCGACTATAACAGTACAAACAACACCACGTCCGTGGTCAATGCGTGATTCAATAACCTTACCTTCGGCACGACATGTATAGTTTGCCTTTAGTTCAAGGATTTCAGCCTGTAACAGGATTGCATCAAGAAGATCATCTATACCTTCTTTTTTTAAAGCACTGATAGCCACATACTGTGTCTGACCGCCCCATTCTTCCGGTGTAAGTCCCAGTTCTGAAAGCTGTGTTTTTACTCTGTCGGGATTTGCCTCAGGCTTGTCTATCTTGTTTACCGCAACGATTATAGGAACATTTGCATCCTTAGCGTGGTTTATCGCTTCTATAGTCTGCGGCATAACACCATCATCGGCTGCAACAACAAGAACAACAATATCCGTTACCTTTGCACCACGGGCACGCATCATTGTAAAGGCCTCGTGTCCAGGAGTATCAAGGAAAGTAATCCGGCCTTTAGGAGTCTCAACCATATACGCACCGATATGCTGTGTAATTCCGCCAAATTCAGAAGCGGCTACGTTTGCACTGCGGATTGCATCAAGAGTTTTGGTCTTTCCGTGGTCAACATGACCCATAATAGTAACTACAGGAGGACGCGGCTTTAAATCTTCTTCGCGGTCTTCCTCACTCTTGATAACCGTTTCATCATAAAGACTGATAATCTTTACTTCGCAGTCAAATTCAGAAGCTACAAGAGTTGCCGTATCAGCATCAATTGTCTGAGTTATAGAAACCATCATTCCCATCGACATCAACTTGGAAATGATTTCGGAAGCCTTAAGATTCATCTTTTTAGCAAGTTCCGAAACAGAGATGGTATCCATTATTTCTATTTCTTTAGGAACAGCGTTTGTCTTTGCGACCTGCTTTTTCTTTTGGTTAAGAAGCTTGTCTACTGTATCAAAATCTTCCTTATCCTTTCGTGAATATACCTGTTTTTTACCCTTAAAGGTTTTCTTTGAGCTGGCTTTTTTATTTTCTTCAACAGGAGGCGCTGCCATTCCACCGCCAAAACCGCCGGTACGCTGACCAAAGCCACCCTGTCCTGCAGGTCTGGGACGAAGACCACCACGGTTTGCCCCCTGTTGGAAATTGCCACCGAATGAACGAGGTCTGTCACCATCAGATTTACCGCCAAACCCACCTCGGTTGTTTCCGCCGGAAGACTGTGAATTTCTGTTATGATATCCCTCTCTGGCCTGAGTACCGGTAAAACTGCCGCCGTCTCTTCTCGGACCGACACCGCCCTCTCTTCGGCCTTCAGCAGGTCTTTTAGGCTTGTCCGCAAGGTTACCGACCTTGATATTAGGTCTTGGCGGGCTAAGTTCGATTGATGAAACAGGTCTTTTCTTTTCAGGTGTTCCGCTCTTTTCTGCAACATGAGGTTTTCCGGACGGAGCAGTCGTATTCTGTTTGTTCGGGAATGGAGGCTTTTTCTTTACTACGACAACCTTCTTTTTTGGGGCAGCATTTTCAGCCGGTTTTGCCTCAGTTTTCTCGGGCGCAGCGGCTGCAGGCTGCTTTTTATTAAGAACAAAATTTGGTTTTTTTTCTACTTCTTCTGCCATTCCTATTCTTCATCCTCATATTCAAAACTCAACTCAACACCGCAGTTCGGGCAGGTTGTCATGTCTATTGTAATAGGACTTCCACATTCAGGACATACATATGATTCCTCTTCTTCTTCGGAAGACTGGTCATATTCTTCTTCCTGAGGCTGTTCCTCAACAATTTCAACGACTGATTCAATAATAGACTGAAGTTCTTCGATTTTTTCCTGCGAAAGACCTTCAATCTTTGCTATCTCGCCCTTATCATAAGCATCAAGATAATCTTCGATTTTTTCTATGCCGTGTGCCTTAAGGATTTCTGCAACATTTATATCAACGTTCGGCAAATCTTCAATCTTGTTGATTTCAATTTCTTCGTTACTGAACAACTCATCAGCAGCCTTTCTCGCTTCGGCGGAAAGTGCTTCGATTTCTTCGCACTGGTCTTCGGTCTTGACGTCGATGTTCCAGTCTGCAAGCTTGTTTGCAAGACGAACGTTCAAGCCCTGCTTGCCGATTGCAAGCGAAAACTGTGTTTCGTTTACTACAGCCAAAGCCTGTCTCTTTGTCTTGTCAAGAATTATTACATCCGAAACCTCTGCCGGTGAAAGTGCGTTGCGTATAAATACCGCCGGATCCGGATCGTACTTAAGAACATCAATTTTTTCGCCCTCAAGTTCATGAATAACATTCTGAATACGGACACCTTTTTGACCAACGCATGCTCCAACAGGATCGACCTCTTCTTTTGAAGAAGAAACCGCAATCTTTGTTCTGTATCCCGGTTCACGGACAATTTTAATAATTTCGATTGTCTTGTCATAAATCTCGGGAACTTCCAGTTCAAGAATCTTTCTTACAAAATCAGGATCTGTTCTGGTGAGAACCAGTTGCAATCCTGTATTTGTCTTTCTTATTTCTTTTACAAGGGCTCTGATTCTGTCATTTTTACTGTAAACTTCTCTTGGTGACTGGAATTTTTTAGGAAGAACAGCTTCTACCCTTCCAACGTCGACATAAATGTTTCCGTTTCTTTCACGCTGGTATGTTCCGGTAATAATCTCACCGACTTTGTCCTTAAACTCAACGTAAAGACTGTCTTTCTGAATATCCCGCAAGCCCTGGTGAGCCGTTTGTTTTCCGGTTTGAACAGAAACACGGTCAAATTCCTTAGGATCTACAAGAATATCAATTTCATCACCAATTTCACAATCCTCAGAAAGTTTAAGGGCGTCTTCAAGTTCGATTTCTACGACAGGGTCATAAACACCGTCAACAATTACTTTTCGTGAATAAATGGATACATCTGACAAGTCGTCCGCAAATTTGACAACCGCATTCTCACTTGTTCCAAACTTTTTCTTATATGCTGCCACAAGAGCATTCTCAATCATTTTTTTAATCAGATCTTCTGAAATTCCTTTATCCTGTGTCAGTTGCTGGATAGCTTCTGCCATTTGTGATGACATAACACTGCCTCCCTATGAATTGATTAACTTAGCTTTTGATATTTGTTCATACAGAATACTACGTTCTGTATCTTCAGTTTTTAAGGTTAAAGATTTTTCGTCTGCAGATGTTATCCTGCCTGAAACCCAGTCAGAAACAGAAACATCGTAAACTTTTACGTACTTTCCGATAAAAAACACAAATTCGGCTGCATTTTTTATATGACGTTCCAAACCAGGAGATGTAACTTCCATATACACATCCTGTGACTGGAGCAGAGCTTCCAGTCTCGGCAGCAAAAGACGGTGAACTTTTGCACAGTCATCAATACCGATACCTGCCGTAACAGCAGGATCTTTATGCGCAATTGCAATTTTCACCTGAACCGTACCGTTTGTTCTGAAAATCCGCAGTTCAACCAGTGAATAGCCCAGACCTGTAACGACAGGCTCGCAGTCAGTATAGTACGGAATTTCGACAAATGATTTATATTCCAAATCAACTCCTTTTGGATATAAAAACTATAAAAAAAAGAGCCGTTCGGACGACTCTTTTTTAAAGACAACCAATAATTAGCGATATATTATCAGAAAAAACCATATGTGTCAACCTCTCCCGGCTAATCCCGACCATTGGTTAAAACCAATGGTCAACGAGATTTATCCATAAGGATAAATCTCGCAACAACAGTCCGGCTGTTTTAATTTATGTATCCATGAGAGAGAGACCTCCGTCCCGCTCACTGAATAATAATACTGTATGTGTTATTAAATGTGTCAAAGATAAAGCGGTTGATTTTATTATTGTGACAGATATAATGCAGACATTGAAAAATCTGTGTCATTTTTCAGTTGTTAACAAACCGTCGCGGTTGTATGTGCATTCAAAGAAAACTCCTTCGGTATCAACAGCTTTTGTTACAAGGCACAAAGCATTGTATTCATATTTCAACTTGCCGACATACATCAAACGATGTATACTAAAATCAAGGGGTATAACGTATGACTTTTGAATGGGATTCCGATAAAGAAAAACTCAATATCGAAAAGCATAACGGAATCACTTTCAAAATGGCTTCTAAAGTTTTTACGATTCCCACGCAGTCATAAAATATGATGCCCTGCATTCAACTTTGGAAGAAGACAGATGGAATGTAATCGGCATGGTTGAAGATGTTTTGTTTGTTGTCTTTACAGTACGAGGTAAAGATTGTATCAGAATTATTTCTGCCCGGCTTGCAGAACAGGAGGAAATCAATGAGTACTATCGTAACTATGACGCTTGAAGAAGTTATAAACACACCGCTTACCGAAAACGAAATTCAAACCATCCGTATGGCATCAGCAAAATCAAAATCTGTTCAAACAGCTGTTGACCCCGATTGTCCTGTGCAAACAAAAGAAGAGCTTGCTGAATTTCGTCCGCTCAAAGATGTAAAACCAGAGCTTTTTGCAAAGCTTCATCCCAACCAGAACAAGCCCGATAAAACGGAAATTTCTATGCGGATTGATACCGATGTTCTTGAATGGTTCAAAAGCCAAGGAAAAGGCTATCAGACCAAGATGAACGCCGTTCTCAGACAGTATGCATTCCATTAAGTTCACGTCTGCACCAGACTGAATAAACGTTGTTGTTAAAATTTTCGGTTTAAAATCTCTTTCCACCCGACGTATTTTATCTTTCCAACAGCCTATTTGGGTAACTTCCGGCTTACTTTCACCATACCGCTGATACGGGCACGGAAGAATGGTAAAAAGCTTGTTTTTAAGATTCAAACAGTACGTGTTTTAAAATAAAATTAGATTATAAAGATCGCTTTTGTGCTTCGTGCTTCGCAAGGACGTGAGAGCTGTCGGGTGTTTGAGATTTGTTACTTAATCTGATACAGAGAACAATGTAACTGCGTGGACCGTTTCCACTCCGGCGGCTTTTAGGGCAACGGCACACTCATTAAGGGTTGCGCCGGTCGTCATTATGTCGTCCAGTAGAACAACTGACCGCGGAATGTGTCCTTTAAATGCCTGATTCCATACATAGCGTTTTTCGGCCCTGCCCAGCCGCTCGGTTCTGCCCAGTTTTTTTTGCTCGCTGTTATCACAGCGTCGCAAAAGATCCAGTACGTTCATCTTGTACCTGTACTTTAATATGTCACTAATATCCTTAATCTGATCCCAGCCGCTGTTTTTTATTTTGGACGGTCGGGGCGGTACAGGGACAACCGGAATACCGTCAAACCGATTTTGCAGAACAACAAGAATCTGCCGCGCAAAAACAAAAGAGAAGTAGCGATTGTTCTGCATTTTCCACATAAAAAGCAAATCCCGTGCCCACAAATAATAATTGTACAGCGGAAAAACCGTATTAAGGTTTCCGATGGACGGACGTGACCGACACAAAACGCACACGGATTTTTCGGAAACAAGTACTCGTCCGCAAACCAAACAGCGTTTTGCGTTAAGCCTTATGTTCGCAATTGTTTTTTGAAAACAGCCGGCGCACACCGGAAGCAAATCCGTAATACCACCACACACAACGCAGTTCTTTTCACCGCACAAATAAAGAGTACCTATACCTGCGTAATAGCGCACCGCAAGGCACCCGCGCAAAATTAAATTTATTATTTTCATACTATATACATAGTTTTGAAATTCATTTTTTGTACTTTTCAAAACCACTTGACTTGAAAAAATAATTGGTTCATAATAGCAACAGTTTTGATTAAGGAGTGCCCTAGTGCCTTGCGGTAGAAAAAGAAAAAAGCAGAAAATCGCTACACATAAGCGGAAGAAGAAGCTTAGACGTAATCGGCATAAGAATAAGTAGGGATGAGTTCCGTTTTTCGGAATAACCGTACTCATAAATAACATTGTGCCAATAGAGACCGTGGTTTAGATTACTGACTGCGGTCTTTTTTTTAAGGGGGCAGCGGTTACGTTATTATCAGAAATTTCATCACCGGAAGATGTAAAAATGTTATCTCAGTCTCAATTAACAAAACTTGCTTCCGAAATAAGAACCGAAATCATAAACGTTGTCGGCAGAAACGGCGGTCATCTGGCGAGTAACCTCGGCGTTGTAGAACTTACCATAGCCCTGCACCGCGTATTTGACAGTCCACGTGACGCAATCGTGTGGGATGTCGGTCACCAGTGCTATCCGCACAAAATGCTTACCGGACGTTATGAGCAGTTCAAAACACTGCGCCAACACGGCGGTCTTTCGGGTTTTACAAAAATAATAGAAAGTCCTCATGATTACTTTGATTCCGGTCATTCGTCAACTTCAATTTCGTCCGCACTCGGGCTGCTTACCGGCAGAAGTTTGCAGGGCAATAATGACAAGGTTATTGCCGTTATAGGCGACGGCGCGCTTACAGGCGGTATGGCGATGGAAGCTTTGTCGCACGCGGGTCAGCTTGCCAAAAACCTGATAGTAATTTTGAACGACAACCAAATGTCCATAAGCGAAAACACAGGTTCTCTTTCAAAATATCTTTCGCGCCTTACGATGACCGCGCAGTACCAGTCGTTCCGCTACAGGTTCGACCGGATGGTTGACAGACTTCCGTTCATAAACAAACATTTAACAAACGTAATTTTCAGATTAAAACGCGGTCTAAAGGGTGTTTTTTACAAGAACAACCTTTTTATCGACTTAGGATTTGAATACGTAGGTCCGCTTAACGGACACAACATAGAAGAGCTGGAACTGGTTCTTAACCGCGTAAAAAAACTGCACAGACCTGTTGTTGTTCATGTAATAACACAAAAAGGAAAAGGTTACAGTCCTGCCGAAAATGACCCGACCACGTTCCACGGCGTTGGACCTTTCTGTATTTCCGACGGAAAGGTAGAAAAATTCGATACGCTCAGCTTTACCGAAGCATTCTCAAATATAATGCTTGATTTGGGCGAAAAGGATCCCAAAATTGCTGCGGTAACGGCTGCAATGATGAAAGGAACCGGGCTCACTGCCTTTGCGCACCGCTATCCCGACCGTTTTTTTGATGTAGGAATTGCGGAACAACACGCAATAACGTTTGCAGGCGGCCTTGCGAGAGCCGGAATGAAGCCGGTCGCGGCTATTTATTCCACATTTATGCAGCGCGCAATTGACCAAGTAATACATGACGTGGCTCTGCAAAGAGTTCCCGTGATTATGGCACTTGACCGCGCGGGCGCTGTTCCGGGCGACGGTGAAACTCATCAGGGAATGTATGACATTTCACTTTTCAGACCGATTCCCAACCTTACGCTGCTTGCACCTGCTTCGGCGGCTGAACTTGAGTTGTGCATGAATTGGGCTGTAAACCAAAAACTGCCGGTTGTCATAAGATACCCAAAATCTTCTTGCCCTACGGAACAAAATGCTTTTTCACTCCCTGTTGAAGAAGGCCGCGGCGTTAAAGTTACGGAGGCTGAAAACGCAAAGCTTTTGTTTGTCTGTACGGGCGGCATTTTTCCCGAAGTGCTTGAAACATCAAGGCTTCTGCTTTTAAAAGGTATCCCGAACGACATATACAATCTGCGGTTCTTAAAGCCTCTCGACAAAAAGTATTTCCTTAAAATTGCAGAAGACTACAAGGCTATTGTTTTTGTAGAAGACGGCGTCCGTATCGGCGGCATAGGAACTTTTCTTGAAACACTTATTCAGGAAAACTTTCCTCATATAAAATCACTGGTCTGCGGTTTCCCTGATTCTTTTCTGCCGCAGGGAAAACGCAGTGAAGTTTTTGAATCAGCTGGTCTCGCTCCGTTCCAGCTTGCAATGCAGGCTGAAATCTTACTGTCCCATTTGAATATATGTGCAAATTCAGATACACCGGTAATAATCTAACGCCGCAGATCAACCTGAGCGGCAGAACCATTCTCCCCAAAAACGGTGTATTCGTTATGGGAATAATCAATACGACACCGGATTCCTTTTTTTCCGGCAGCCGTAAAACAAACCCTGACGATGCAGTCCAAACTGCGCTCAAAATGGTACAGGATGGTGCCGATATCCTTGACCTTGGTGCCGAATCCACGCGTCCGGGCGCAATGTATGTTTCAGAAGATGAACAAATAAAACGTATGCTGCCGGTACTGCAGGCAATCCGCAAAAAAACGGACTGCCCTGTTTCGATTGATACACGCAGTCTTAAAGTTTTTCAGACAATGTTTGATAACGGCGCCGACATACTCAACGATATTTCTGCTTTGGAAGACGACGACAAACTGGCTCCTTTTGCCGCCGAACAAAAAATTCCCGTTATATTAATGCACAAAAAAGGAAATCCTGATGAAATGATGTCAAATCTGTGCTATAATAATATTGTTACGGACATTGTTTCTTATTTTAAGGAACGGATAGACTACGCACATTCACAGGGAATTGAAGACAGCAGGATAATAATTGATCCGGGAATCGGTTTTTCAAAGAACCTTGCCCAGAACATAGAGATTATCTCAAGAACCTTTGATTTTTCCTTTGAAGGCACATATCCTGTTCTTATCGGTGCTTCAAGAAAAAGCTGTGTCGGACAGCTTACAGGTAAACCAGCTGAGAACCGCCTTGCGGGAACGCTTGCAATCCATCAGCTGGCAGTTCAGTACGGAGCTTCGATACTCAGGGTACATGATGTTTCCGAAACCGTTGACATGCTGAAAGTACTGAAAGGATTTGAAAAGTGATTGTTTACGATCAATGGATACAGATTTATGACAACTTTATAAGACCTGGTCTTGACATCGGGATTCTTGCGTTCATTTTATACAAAGCTTACGAGATCATCAAAAAAACATACAGCGTACAGCTTCTCAGAGCAGCTTTCCTTGTAGCAGTCTTTTATTCAATTGCGCTTTGGCTCAAACTTTCAACACTTTTATGGGTGTTAAACAAAATGGCACCCGGATTAATCGTTGCAGTTGCCGTTATTTTTCAGCCCGAGTTGCGAAAACTTTTTCTTCAGCTTGGTCAGACACGGTTTACCCGTTTTAAGGCAGAAGAACAAGACCTGACAATAGAATATGTTCTTGATGCGGCAGAATTCCTTTCGGAACGGCGGCGCGGTATGCTGGTTGTCTTTTCACGCAGAACAAGCCTCAAAGATGTTGCTGTCACTGGAACAGAAATCAATGCGCAGGTCAGTTCCAGTCTGCTGATTACGATATTCGGACACGACACACCACTGCATGACGGTGCGGTTCTGATACAGAATGATAAAATTCTTGCGGCAGGCTGCTTTTTGCCGCTTTCAGAACAATACGACATAAAAAAGACATTCGGTACAAGACACCGCGCCGCTCTCGGACTTTCGGAGCAGACCGATGCAGTTGTACTGGTTGTTTCGGAAGAAACAGGAGCTCTTAGCCTGGCTTACGACTCAAAGCTGTACTATGACCTTTCAAGAGAGCAGATAATAAAAACACTTTCAGGCAAATTTGAAACAAGTTCCAAAAAACCTGCAAAAAAGGATGGGGCTTATGAATCTTAAGAATACGCTCAAAATTATCACCGATGACTGGTTCATAAAAATACTCTGTCTTATAATTGCAATACTGCTCTACAGCACTTATCAGAGTATTTCCATAGATACTAAAAACTTTTCTATTCCTTTAACGGTTTATTCTGATCGCAATCTTGTTCCTGCCAATACAATCGAAAAAAGTGTACAGATTTCTGTAAAAACTTCACCGGACAATGCATCCATATTACAGCAAAGCGATTTTAAGGCATATCTTGACCTTGACCAGTATTCGTTGCACGGAAAATATGAGGTTCCTGTAAGAATCGAATTGCCACCAAAAGTACAGGTTATGGAACCGCTTGAAATAAATGTTAAACCAAAAAAAATTCCTGTAATGATAGAAGAAAAAATCTCACGAATGATTCCGGTAGAGGTACTTTTTACAGGAGAACCTGCAGACGGGTTTGAAGTTATCGGTTCAACAATACAACCGCAGGAAATAAAAATAAGCGGTCCTGTATCGGTAATAAACGCTTTCCAGGACTCAATAACGGTAACAATCGGTCTTACTGACAAAGAGAGGCCGTTTAATCAGAATATTTCAATAAATCCATTAATAAAAAATCCGCTTATAAAAGTTGAAGAGCCTTCTGTTGTATACTCCTCGGTAAACATAGTACCTCGCCAAATAAGCAGAACATTCCAGAACGTACAAGTTCACTTTGTATCTGCAAATCCTTTCTTTACGATAAAGCAGGAGACACCGCTGTCAATAGTGGTGACAGGAAATCAGAATTATCTTTCCGCATACTCATTATCACAATATGCGATACAGGTTGACTGTTCCGAAATCGATACAACAGGCACATACACACTGCCCTACACGATTCATTTGCCGAATGAATTAACTTTTGTTTCTGCTTCTGCCGAAGAAATAACTATATCAGTTGATACTGCACCTATAGAAATACCATAATCAGACAAAGGACATTATCATGGTACGAAAACACGTTGTAGAACAAAAAACACTTGCCCTCACCTATTTTTCAAAAACAAAGATGTTTTGTCCCGTTTGCGGCAAGGTAATTCCAAGAGAAGAACTTCTTTCGGGAAGCGGCCGTCTTATAGCGGGAAACCTTACTGATGAATTACGCCGTAATTATATTCCTTCTCAACGATACGGAAAAGTTTACCCTCTTATATATTCAGTCGGTACATGTCCTAACTGTTACCTGTCCTTATTCTGGAACGACTTTGCAGCAATAGATCAATCATATCAGGAAATGTTCGAAAACTCCGCCAACGACCGTGTAAAAACTGTAAGTACTATTTTTCCTCATTTTGATTTTACACGCAACAGAACCCTTCTCGAAGGCGCAGCCTCTTACTATCTTGCTCTTTTGTGCTACGAAATGCTGCCTCCTACAAAATTTTCTACAACTATGAAGCGGGCACTCATAACACTACGCTCCGCATGGATTGCCCAGGATTTGAATGAAGCCTGCCCCGGACGAAATTATGACTTTATTTCCAATGTGTTCTACAAAAAAGCCGTGTTCTTTTACAGTGAAGCAATGCGCAAAGAATCAAACGGTGAAGAACGTATCTCAAACCTTCCCTCATTCGGACCGGACCTTGATAAAAACTACGGTTTTGACGGCGTAGTATATCTGAACGGTCTTTTTGAATACAAATTCGGTCAAAAAGTCGATATGGAAAAACGGCTTAAAGCTTTGGACGAAAACAAACGCGCACTTGCAAGAATGTTCGGTCTTGGAAAATCGTCAAAATCAAAGCCGGGTCCACTTCTTGAGCATGCCCGAAACCTTTACGACCAGCTTACCGCTGAACTTAAAGCCGCCGATGCTCTCACCGAAGACGATGATGAATAAAACATGCGGAACATCCTGCTGACAATTTCGTATGACGGAACAAATTTCTGCGGCTGGCAAAGACAAAACGGACAGAGAACAGTTCAGGAAGAAATCGAAAAAGTAATCTGCCTTATACACAAAAAACCGATATCGCTATTCGGCTCAGGAAGAACTGATTCCGGTGTTCATGCTGCGGGACAAGCGGCCAATTTTCACTCACCTATAGACTCCATACCTATTGAAAACTACCCTCTCGCTCTGAATTCGCATCTGCCGCACGACATCCGAATACTTAAAGCAGAGGAAAAACCGCTGGACTTTCATGCACGGTTTTCGGCAACAAGCAGAACCTACAGGTATTTTATAAACTGTGCCCCAAATCCGCTTGCAACACAAATGCCTTACGTATGGCCTATACACAGGCATCCCGACATTAACAGACTTAACCAGATGGCTTCGCATCTGCACGGTGAAATCGACTGTACAACATTTTCCGCAGCCGAAGACAAAAGCCTTTCCAAATGCCGCTACATAGAAAAAGCGGTTTTCTATGTTCAGGATGATAATCTTGTTTTTGAGATAAAGGCGAACGCTTTCCTTTGGAAAATGGTACGTTCACTTGTAGGTTCTCTTATAGAATATGAAAAAAAAGGATTTAACGGCGAAGACTTTAAGCGGATATTGTCATCAAAAGACAGAAGCCTTGCCGGCGTAACAGCACCGCCCACAGGTCTTTTTTTGTGGTCAGTGGGCTTTGACGGCAAGCGCATTCACTAATGATACAAACTAATTACTGCTTTTGATAAACCCTCACATAGTCCACATTCATTACAGCCTGTTTAAGGTTCTTGTCTATACCTTCCTGACCACCCCAACTGCCGCCTATGGCAATGTTCATAATCAGGTAAAAATTGTGGTTGAACGGCCATGCTTCAACAGTATCAGCAGTTTTGTCCGCCTTAAAAAATGATTCTCCGTCAACAAACCATTCGATATAATCTTCTGTCCAGTTTACGGCATAAGTGTGATATTTTCCGGAAACATTGCGCACTTTTGCGGAATGTCCTATCTGCGTATTTTTTTTGTGGTTAAATTCGCTGGAATGTATCGTTGTGTGGATAACATCCTGATCAAAGCCCACGTGCTCCATAATGTCTATCTCACCGGAACGGGGCCAGCCGCCGTATTTGTCAAATTCCGGCATAAGCCACAGTGCGGGCCATGTACCAACACCAACCGGCAGTTTTGCCCTTATTTCAATATATCCGTATGTCCAAGACTCCTTGTACTGGGTTTTGAGTCTTGCGCTTGTCCACATCCCGTTGTTGTTTTTGGCGACAATACTAAGAACACCGTCTTTTACAAAAGAATTGTCACGACTGTCGGTATATTTTTGGATTTCACCGTTTCCCCAGCCGTTACCGCCTATTGAATAGGCCCATTTTTCCTTGTCCGGTTCACCTTCATAGTCAAATTCGTCTGACCAAACCAAATTATAGCCTTCCGGTACAAATGAAGCTTCTTTTTGAGCACAGGAAAAAACACACAAGCAAGCTGCAAAAATAAACAGATATTTTATTTTCATTTTAGAGTCCTGAAAATTATTTGTTTTCAATAAATTTTACATAACAACGGCGGTTACGCGGTCCGTCAAATTCGCAAAAATAAATGCCCTGCCATGTTCCGAGAACAAGTCTGCCGTTTTCAACAATAACCATTGCGCTTGCACCGATACACGATGACTTAAGGTGAGCCGACGAATTACCTTCCGCATGCCGGAACGCAGGCCGATCGGGGAAAGCAGAATCCAAGCCTAAAAGCAAATCATGAACTACATCGGGATCAGCATTTTCGTTAATTGTGATTCCAGCCGTGGTATGAGGACAGTACACACAGCACAGCCCGTCCTGAACGCCGCTTTCTTCCAGAAAAGATTGAACCTGACGGGTAATATTGTAAAACTGTTCCCGTTCAGTTTTTAATGAAAATGAGAATAACATGAAAGAATAATAACATAGATTGGTTAAAAAAGGAATTTCAGGTTGAAATAATTTTCAACCTGAAATCTTCAAAAGACTAGAATTTGGCTGCTTTAATGGAAACAACAGTAATTGTGTTTTCATTATCACCGATTTTGAAAGTCTTTTTTGCACCTTCGGTAAGACCCTGCAATGCAGTTCCCAGAGGAGACATGTAAGAAATAATGTCGTTGTCCGGATCTGATTCCCATGGTCCCAAGATTGTGTATTTTTCCTGTTTTCCTGACGGTTCGTATTTGAGTGTAACAACTGTACCGAAAGAAACTCTTGTTGTTGTAATTGTTGCAGGGTTAAAGATTGTTGCCTTTGCAATCTCGTCTTCAAGTTTTGAAGCCTCAATACCAAGCTGCTTCTGCTTTTCTTTTGCAGCTGAATAATCGGCATTTTCCTTCAAGTCTCCCTTAGCAGAAGCTTCTGCAATATCTTTTGCATTTGCAGGAATCTCAACCTTAACAATTTCTTCAAGCCGCTTCTTTCTTATCTCCATCATCTTTGATGTAACGATAAGTCCCTTTGGAGCAGCGACCTTTTCTTTTGTTTCGGAGAACTTGATATCAGGATACTTTTCAAGAACTTTGTTTCTACCGTTCATCTTGATTGCAGCATCAAGCTCCTGAATATCATCAACCAGTGTAAACAAACGTTCCGCCGTATTTTTTCCCTGATCAAGGGCATAATTAAGAAGTGTATCGTTCTTGAAAAGAAGAACTGAAATTCTGTTTATAATTTTTCTATTTTCTGTTGTTTTGTAATGGTTTGCAATTTCCCTGTAAGAAAGGTCAAGAATATGAATCAATGTTATAAGCTGCTTTTCATAGGAAACATCAGATTCCTTGAACCATTTTTCATTCTGACATTCCTTAAAGAAGTACAGAACAGCTTCTCTATTGTTATTATCACGATAGTTCTCAAAACAGTTTTCGGCCAGAGCCCTGACTTTGTCTGCATGACCCGCACTTACGAGACTTGTAAGAATATTGTCTTCAAGTACACACGGGAACAAACGTACATAAACATCATCCCAGTTAGGAAGCAGTTCTCTGATACATGTCAGATAATCCTTTCGCAAGTATGTATTCTTTGTATCTTTAAGTTCTTCATAGATTTTTCTTTCTGATACAGGCTCTTCAATTGCATTGAACAAGTCTGCAAAAGAATATGTAATTCCGGGGTTCAGCTGCGGATTGGCCATTACAATGCGGCGTACAACAAGGAATGCGGCGATGATTTCTTCATCAACGGAACTGAAAGAACGCAGATAACCAACAAAGTAACCGAACATTTCAGCAAAAAGCTCTGAGTTTGTGTCCGTTTCGTCGGAATCAACAAACTTCATAAGTATATCCACACGCGGGAAGAAATTCTTTTGTGCCTTAAACTCATTTGCAAGTTTTTCTTCCTGTGTTATAGGGCGGTCACGAACAACATATTTTGAATTGTCGTTGGGATCAACACCGAATGTGGGGTCAGAATCAAGGATTTTTCTGGCGCTGTTGCTCCAGCTTGTCCATTCACCTGCGGAAAGGATTGCAGGAACAAGTTCTGCCTTGATACGCTTGATATCACAGCTGTTGTCAAAACTCTTTATTATAGTTTTCAGAGTCCATGTTTTGTCGTCCTTAACTTTTTTGGCAAGGTCTTCTTTTTTGGTAGTCGCCTTCAAAACCCAGATATGATCCTTTTTGAGCGGCTGCAAAGCGTCAATCGCCATTTTGAGGGACATATCACGTACACCATATTTTTTACCAAAATTGATTGTCAGCTGATCGCCGTCTACTTTTACGATTTTTCCTACACCCCAGGAACGATGGAAAACAAAGTTTTTGACATCGAACGAGATGTGTTTTTCAAAATCTGCAATAGCTTCAAAAACATTGCGCCAACCCTGATTGATGTTTGAAACACGGATGTATTCTTCAAGCTGACTGTGTTTGGCATATTTGCCTTTATAGCATTCTACGATTTCTTTTCTTGCCCATGAATCCTTTTCATCGCATGATAGGATAAGCTTAAGAATATCAATGGCGATATCCCATTTTTGGTTATCATAATAGTAATTATAAAGTTCATGCATCAAAAGAGTGCTTTTGTCTTCACTAAACGTTTTTGCAATTTTGCGCTGAACAAGATAGAAAAAGTCAATTTCCTCAGGAATAAGAGAAACAAGCTTTGTCCAAACAGCTTTTACCTGATTCAGCATTTTTCTGTTTATATAGCGGTGAATGGCTTTTTTATAATTATCAACAGCATCCTGCAGATTGCCTTCCTGTTCATATTTTTCGGCAAGGAGTTTTGCTATATCCGCTTCGTCATGGTCGATTTTTACAAGGTTTTTGTAGAGTTCCCATACTTTTTCGTTGTTTTCGTCCTTATAGCAGTTACATAAAGTACGGAGCGCAAATTTATTGTTTTCGTCTTCTGCAAGGATTGATTCACAAAGATAAACAACAATCGGGATTCTGTGGTTGTCAAGGAAAATATTAACGAGCGTAACAAGGTTGGAATCATCAAGAGCCTTCTTTTTTAAGGAAAGCATTCCTGATAAATAAAGGCCGATAATACTGTTCTTTGTATGCGTAAGATACTCGTCACATACAGCCTTTATCTCATCAATGCAGTTTTCATTTTTTGCATTTTCAACGATAGTACTGAATTCCTGAAAATTATTTTTTGAATAATTTGAAATAGCAGCTCTTGTCCATTTTTCTTCGTTCAGCATATCTTTGACAGACTTCAACAATGCTTCTGACATATTAACAACTCCTTAAAAATTTACCCTACATTGTATATTTGTTATAAATGTTGGCATCCAGAACCTTTATCTTTAATAATGTTTCGTTTATTCTTGCCCTGTCCTCATTAACTGTTAAATAATGGTCAATAAGCCAAAAATAATGGTTAATAAGACGAGGAACAAGCAGTTTTTCATCGTCACCAGCTTCTCTTACGCTGTTTTCCAATGAATAGATACTTTGTTTCAGTTTTCCGATTTCAAGAGCACGTAATTCTCTTTTTACCGAAAAAACCCCGTACAATACTCCATAAACAGGAATCCATTCCTGAAGAACACTTCCTGAATATCCCAACGCTTCAGTTTTATCTATCAGATTACAAATCAAATCAGAGTCCAGCAAAGTCAAATCGACTTTCTGAGGTTCTATAAAAAAAGCTTCGCGAAATAAAACCTTTGCAATACGTTCTTCTCCGCAAAGAGCATAACAATCAGCCATTTCTGACAACACAGTAGATGAATCAGTCAGAATTGAATTGGCAGATTCCAAATATTTAAGTGCTGTTTCATAATCTCCCAGCTTTTTGTAACACAAGCCGATTTTTCGGTACAAATCCGCGTTCGGTTGAATGGACGCATCATTGAACATTGCCTGATAATAATTTAGGGCAATGGAAAAAATTCCCTGTTTAACGGCATACATACTTTTTTCAAAATACTGCCCGTCTTTTTCCATATAAACGGTAAAAGGCTTCCATTGTGAAACTATACACTCACCCTGCTCGTATGCGGTAGATTGTACTTTTGCTTTCTTCAGTTTATCAGCCCAGAAAGTAATACATTTCAGCGTGTATAATATTTCTGCATTTTCAAGATCAAATGATAAAGCTTCTTCAAGAACTACCCGTGCCTGCTCCGAATTACCGGCTTTGAGCAAATCATAGGCTTTTGATAATCCGTTTTCTGATTGAGTATTCATAGCACTGTTTTAATTATACTGAATTGCAGGTTTTAGTCAATATAACAATGAAATTTTAGAAAAAATGAACAAAGTTTATAATACGTTTTATTCAATTAGTCAAGAGTT
Source organism: Spirochaetota bacterium (assembly GCA_016285185.1). Lineage (GTDB taxonomy): Bacteria > Spirochaetota > Spirochaetia > Treponematales > Treponemataceae > UBA1240. Next base: position 12,098 of record JAEEQG010000096.1, on the reverse strand, counting down.
TTTTTATAATAATTTTTTTTTGAATTTATGAAGCAATTTACCTTTCAGGAACAAAAGCAAAAACAATCAGAACCACAACATAAGGCATTGATAAAAGGACAGTCGGAGGAATACCCAAAATTCCCTGGAGGCTTATTCCCGCCAGTTCCAGTGCCGAAAAAAGCAATACTGCAACGACAACGCCTGCAATTGTTTTTCTACCCAAAAATACAGCGACAAGAGCAAGCCATCCCTTGCCGGAACTTATGCCAGGAACAAAAGCCTGAAGCCTTGTTACCATAATTATACCCGCCGCAGATGAAAAACAGGCGGCAGTTATCCATGAAAAAATACGTAATCGTGAAACATTTATTCCATTCAGACTCAGAGCTTCGGAATCTGTTCCTGCAAACCTGATTTTAAGGCCAAGCGGAGTTATTTCAAAAATAACTGCAACAAATATTGCCAAAAGCCAGATTAATACAGAAGAATCGGTCTGAAAAAAGGCAGAAGTTGAAAAAAACTGCGAACAGTCAACAACACCGTTTGTTCCAAAGAAATACGATGACAAAATCGAAATTATACCGCCCGAAAACAAATTGAATGCAAGACCAAGCAAAAAAATATCAGCGCGCCGTTTTTGCGAAAAAAGCGCAAGCAAGAAAACAGGTATACATGTAAAGCAAATACTTAAAAACAAAGCTGGTAAAGTTGCTTTTGTACATGTCAAAAATACAAGAAACAAAAAGGCAGAAAGATTTACAGCACCTTCCAGGAAAATTGCAGTGACACCAGCATATTCCGAAACCAATGCCCCAAGCGAAACAAGAAGCAGCGGGACAGAAACTCTTAACACATTCAGCAGCATTTATTTCTTCTCCCTTCCATTCGTAAAATGCCGTACGGAGATTGCTACAAGAACCGCGGCCTGAATAATGTTTGCAGTATCAAATGAACCGCCGTTCAGTAATACCGACTGGTCTGCAGCAACAAGCATATAACTCATAATGAGCGCGGACGGAAGCACAAATATCGGATTATTACCTGCCATAAGCGCGACAGAAAGCGCATTCCAGCCCATGCCTGAATAAAATCCGCTGTGGCACGTAAAATAAGTCCCTGTAACAGCAAAAAAACCTGTAATGCCATGACAACCTGCACTGATAAACATACCTTTAAGTTTTTCACTGCGTACCGAAAAACCGCAGTACAGGGCAAATTCCTCCGCTTTTCCGCAAATTCTTGTTACATAACCTTTTTTTGTCCAATAAAGATAAGCATAAAACCCAAAAACAACCGCAAGTGCGAGAAAAAACGAAAAATTCAGGACGGACGGCGGTAAAATACTTTTAAGCCGCAAATTTGCGTGAATGTATGGAGTAGCAAGCAGAGATTTTTTTTCATCACGAAAACAGTCAACAATCAAAAAGTCTATAATAGGAATAATAGCGCATGAAAAAAGAAAAGAAGACAACAGTTCGTTTATATTCCTGAAAAGTCGTAATAAGGCAGAAAAAAGCCCCGTAAGACCTGTTATACAAAAAACCAATATAAAAACAACCGGCAGCAGAATAAACGGCGGAACACCGGAAAACCTGTTCAGTAAAACAGCGGTAAGAAAACCGGCAAGATAAATCTGCCCTTCTCCACCAAGATTAAAACATCCAGCATTAAAACTGAAACACATTCCGCAGGCGGCAAAAATAAAAAGCGAAGCAGTATTCAACATTGTTCCTACTGAATATGTGGAAGCAAAAGGTTGAACAAAAAAATGCAAAGCAGCCTCAAGAGGCCGGTCGGATCCAAGCGACAGGATAGGGACGGAGACAATAAGTGCAGCTGCAACAGCAATCAGCATTGAATATAAATATGATCCTTTTTTAATACACAACTTCATATCACTTTTTCCCGTCAAGAGTCAAAAAATCATATACCTTGTCGTACGTTTCCGGGCAGCTTTCAGAATCTGTAGACAAAATTATTACGGCAACACCCGAATCCGCAAGAAGACGAAGGTTATATTCAACTATGGCACAGACATTTTTATCAAATCCGTACAAAGGTTCACAAAGTATAAGAATCTTAGGGCGGCAGGAAAATTCGCGGCCAAAAATAAGCCGTTGCAGCATTCCGCCGGACAAATCGGACACAGGCTCCTCAATCGAAATGTCTATATCTTCAGAATCAACAAGGTTCTGCGCAAACGCATCCGCTTCACGGAACTTTGTATCATACTTTTTTACAAAATACGGAATCATCAACTCTTTTACAGTTAAGGCAGGGCTCGAAGAACGTATATATTTTTTGGAAGATACTATTCCAACTCCGAGATTACGCAGATTTTTAGTGTTATACGGGAAAACTTCATTTCCATTGATATAAAAACTGCCTTTTACTTTTCCGTTATACATTCCGGTCAAAATATCCTCAAGAGCATAACGGCTGTTTATTTTAACGAGCGTTATCCGTCCGTAACAGGCAGAAAAAGAAAAATTTTCCAGATTCTTTGCTTTTTTTGAAAACGTATATAGATTTGAAACCTCAAAAGCGGTTTGTTCAGTGCCCGAATACGACTCCAATGACGGGTCCGTTTCCCGGACCGGCTTGTCAAACATTTTTTCGAGAATAACTTTTTCATCGAGCTGAAAATCAGAGTTTTCAAGTACAGCAGCAAGCTGCCCTTTCCTCAAAACATAAACAGAGTTACAAAATTCTGCCGCTTCCTTTACGTTGTGCGTTATATAAACAATTCCAAGACCTTCCGCAACTTTTCTTTTCAGACAAACAAGAAAATTGCATCTTTCTTCTTCGTTTAAAAGCGCAGAAGGCTCGTCAAGAAGCAAAAATACAGGATTGTGCAATAGTGCCGTAAACAGGGCAATATAAAAACGCTCAGCATCCGTAGTATCTTCTATTGCAAGATCGGGATCAAGACTTACGTTCCATTCACGGCACAAGCTGTCGAGTTTTGCCTTTACGGTTTGCTTAAACGCAAAAAACCGCTTCCTTTTTTCGCTGTAACCAAGAAAAACATTTTCCCAAACCCGGCCTTTTTCAAGCAAAACAGGGTGCTGACGCACAACGGCAACTCCCGACTTGAGAGCAGCTGCCGGGGATGTAAAAAAAACGGGCTTTCCATCCAGAACAACAGTTCCCGAAGACGGCCTGCGGAATCCGCAAAGGATATCCGCAAGGCAGGATTTTCCCGCGCCGTTCTCGCCCAACAAGGCATGGATTTTTCCGGGGACAAAGCTTACAGAAACATTGTCCAGTGCCTTTTTATGCGCAAAATTGAGAGTAACTCCGTTTAGCTGCAAAGATGTGCAGGGTTTTTCAATGCTTTCCTTCATAAACAAAGAAATCAGTCAATTACAGGTAAAACTAATTCTCCATTCTTAATAGAACGAACAGTATTTTCTATTTTTCCACGGATTGATTCCGGTACAGCTTTTACAAAAAGTGGATCATCCAGAACAAAGTCCACGTATCCGTCAGCAACACCGACAGTTTTTGCAGTTCCAAACTCTGTTTTTCCAGCAAGATACTGTTCTGTCAATTCATAAGCCATTTTTTTCTGACCCATGACGGAACTTGATATTACAAGACCAGGTGCTTTTTCATAACCGTTGTCGTCAAACCATGCAACATAAAAACCAATAGCTTTTGCAGCTACAATAACACCCTGATTTGCACCACCTGCAATAGGCAGAATAACATCCGCACCGTCAAGATAAACTTCACGGGCTATATCCGCGCTTTTTCCGGCATCGTACCAGTTTCCTACAATCCTGAAGTCCACTTCGATTTCGGGATCAACAGCTTTTGCTCCTTCTGTAAAAGCCGGTAAAATCGTATTGTTCATAACAGGATATTCCTGAGCGGCAATCAGCGCTATCTTTTTATCCTTATTCGCAAAAACCATTTCCGTTTTATCAGCAACAGTTACAAGTCCTGCGGCATATCCCGTGAGATAACCCTGCTCACGCTGGTTGTAGCGTACCGTTGCAATGGACTTGTTGTCAGGCATATAGGCATCAAGAATAATGAATTTTTGCTTTGGGAACTGTGCTGTCAAAGGTTCGATAATCTCAGGCAGAGACGAATTTGACGAAATTATTAAATCATATTTACCGGATGCGGCAAGAGCTGTAATTTTGCTGCCCCATTCAGCCTGGTTTGTTCCTGCTTCGATAATATCAAGAACAACAGCATCCTCCGGCTTTTGACTTGCATTATAGTTGTCGACCGCTTCGGTAACACCCATAGAAAGCATCTCATATACCGGACTGCCGGAAATAACTCCCGGAACAAAAACCGCAATGGCAGAAACCTTTTTTTTGCCGGCGGAACATGAACAAAACAGCAACATTACTGCACAGAGTATAATCAGATATGCTTTTGCAAATGATTTTTCAGTTTTCATAACGACCTTCTTTATTTTTATATAAAACTATCTAAACAATACAGTTTTATATAAAACTTGTCAAGCCGATGAGCAATTTAATATACAGCATTTAAAAAACAGCAGAATCGGTCGGGCATGAGTCAAAACTGTCAGAAAGCTTTTTTAAGAGACTATAAAGTTGTTTTATTTCTTCTTCATTAAAGTTTCTGTAATAAAAATCCTGAAGACTTTTTGAAATCTTTCTCATACTGGAACTAAGTTCTTCACCCTTGGCACTCAGTCTGATTTTTTTTATTCTGCTGTCTTTTTCGGAACCTTCACATTCCACATAACCTTCCTTTATAAGTTTGTTTACAAGGACTGTTGTCGTAGACTTGTCCCTATGGACAGCCGCCGCTATCTGTGTCATGGTCATCTGTTGATTCTGAGAAAGCTGAAAAAGAATATTCCCGTGGGAAGAAACAAGTTCCGGGTAACCCTTGTTTTTAAGCTCGGTTTTTAAAAAAGACGCGGCATCAGCGTGTATCTTTGAAATAATGGACAAAATATCTGAATAATTTGATTTCATATAAAACATAATATCACAGGGCAATGTTTCTTGAAAAGCATTAATCGATAATTATTGACGGACTCCTTACTGCATGATAGAGTAACTTTTATGAAAAAGATTATTTTTGTTGTTTTTTTGATTTCATTTATTACAGTACTTTTCGGCTGCCAGAGTGCAGTTCCTTCCGATATTTCCGAAGACTTAAGCCCACAGGAAATAATCCAGCAGGCACAGGAATACTACGAAAAAGGTAATACTGCAGCCTCAGAATATATGTATGAAATTTTGCTCGACCGCTACGGCTCAGATTCCACATACCTTGTTACAGGACTCTATGAAATTGCCCACATAAAAGTAAAAGCCAAAAAATACGATGAGGCGGAATCAATGCTCAATCAGGTTCTGGAATGCTATGATTCCTATGATGCAAGTTTTATTCCTGCCAAATATCGTGTCTTAGCGCAAAAAGACCTTGAAAAAATCGAAAAAGCCGGAAAACACAAGTAATTATGAAAAAAACAAAAGCTGGAATTTTTATTCTTTCAGGTATATGTCTTTTCTTTGCCATACTCTTTGGTACAGGCCTCGGGCTTTTACTTTCAAATACAGTAAACACAATAAACAATGAAAATTTTACGGAATTTGCAACGGCACTTCCAACCCGTCTTTTGGATATAAACGGTGAACTAATAACGGAACTTTCCGCCGACGAAAAACGCGAACTCATCGGCATGGACGAGCTTCCGCAACATTTGCTGGATGCTCTGCTTACACGCGAAGACCGCACCTTTTACAAACACCGCGGCTTCAGTCTTAAAGCACTAGTCCGTGCTGTAGTCGGAAAACTTACCAGAAAGACACTGGGCGGCGGAAGTACGCTCACCCAGCAGATTGCGGGAACTCTGTACTGTGACCGTACAGAAATGACAATAAAACGCAAACTAACTGAACTTTGGTGGGCAATCCAGATGGAACGCCGCTACTCCAAAAACGATATTCTTGAGCTTTACCTTAACAAAATTTATCTCGGCGGCGGAACCTACGGTGTCAATGCCGCATCCAAATACTACTTTGGGCATCCTGCATCCGAGATAACTCCTGCCGAAGCAGCTATTCTTGTTGTTCAGCTTTCAAACCCTGGAATGTACAACCCGTTTGAACATCCTTCCGTTGCACAGGAACGCCAGAAAGAAGTTCTTGACAACATGGTAGAGCTTAACCTCATTTCAAAAGAAGCCGCGGATTATTCTTTTGACGAATACTGGCTCGGATTTGATTATACACGAACAAATTCCGCCGCATACTATATGCGCGAAGACAAAGCTCCCTGGTTCAGCGCCTACGTCATAAGCGAGCTGAGCCGACTTATTTACGGTAAGGCGGACATTTACACCGGAGGTTACACCGTTAATACAACCATGAACCTCAAACACCAGCTTGCCGCCCAGGAATTAATGGCAAACCGCCTTGAATATGCAAACAACAGTTATCAGAGCGATATTTCCTCAAGGCGCAGTGACGCTATTTCTACATATATACCTATAGTTGAACTCCTCGCGCTGGCATTTGATATTCCTTCACTCAAAGTTACCCAGGAACGCAACGAACTGCAGGCACTTAAAATATACAATACAGAAATAAACCCTGTTATCGATACAATGTCGCTTCTGTTTGGAATCGAAGGCCTCAAGATGGACGTTGCAAACCGTGTTAACGCAAAAATGCGGCAGGAATCAGGCAAGACAACCATTGAAGGTGCTCTAATCGCCGTTGAAAACGAAACCGGTCACATCACAGCGCTCGTCGGCGGAAGCAAATACGACTCCGACAACCAGTTCATAAGGGCAACCCAGGCAAAGCTCCAGCCCGGAAGTACATTCAAACCGCTTTATTATTCCGCGGCTATAGACTCGCGTGAATTTACATCCGTTTCGTTGATACAAGACGCACCGTACGTTTTCTATAATTCAGACGGTGTTCAGTATATTCCGGAAAACTTTAAGGGCGAATGGCAGGGACAGGTTCAATTGTGGTACGCACTCGCAAAGTCAATGAACATTCCGTCACTGCACGTTCTTGAAGGCATAGGCTTTGACGCCGCATTAAACCGTGCTGCAACATTACTCAACATTCCTCAGGAGGAATGGGCTTCGCGAAGCTTTGAAAGAGTATATCCGATTGGTCTCGGTGTTTGTTCCGTAAGACCGGTTGAGCTTGCAAGAGCTTTTGCCATTTTCGGTAATCAGGGTCGTGTGGTTACACCTTTTGCAGTCCGCTCAATCGAGGACAGAACAGGAAAGCTGGTTCTTGACAACGAAAGAAATATCAGACTTGAACACCAGAAAATGGGAAAAGACGCACAGGTTATTTCGCCTCAAACAGCTTTCATAATGACCGAAATACTCAAAAAATCCGTTACAATGGGAACCCTTGCTTACGGTTCAAAATATGGAACCAAGCTGACATACACCGATATAAACGGTAAGCGGTACACCATGCCGTCCGCCGGTAAAACAGGAACAACCCAAAACTGGCAGAATGCATGGGCAGTCGGTTATACACCGTATATCACAGCTGTCGTCTGGTTTGGATTTGACAAACCGGGTCAGTCTCTCGGTCTTGCGCTCACCGGTTCTACACTTTCAGGTCCGCTTTGGGGCGACTTTATGTATGTGGCAAACGAGGACTACCAGCCCAAGGACTTCCCTGTTCCACAGACGGGAATCGTAAAGGTAAAAGTTTGTTCAGTTTCGGGAAAACTTTTGACAAATGCCTGCGGCGACCATGCAACTACACAGTATTTTCTTGAAGGTACACAGCCGACGACTACATGTGATTACCATATAAACAGAGAATATGCCGAAAAACTTGCAACAAGCAGACTCGAAAAAGAACGTTTTATGGCAGGTATTGAAACACCTTCCGTAGTCGATAATTCGCCGCTTAAAATCGATCTCTCATTCCTTGACAGCAACATGATTCCGTCAATGGAAGAAGAACATTCTGAGCAGCCCAAAAATGACAATGACACAAATCCGTATATGTACGATATGGAAAACGAGAACTTTTTGCTTGACTAGTTCATTCTTAGTGCTTACTCTTTAAATATGCGCATACCAATTGATGACATAAAAATCAAGCACCGCATCCGAAAAGACCTCGGCGACCTGGAATCTCTCAAAGAAAGCCTGCGCCGATACGGTCTTTTGCACCCCATAACCGTAAACAAAAAAATGGAACTTGTAGCCGGCAACAGACGTCTTGAAGCTGCAAAACTTTTGGGCTGGACAACCATAGAAGCGCGTATAATTTCTGAAACAAACAAAAAAGCTCTTTTGCAGATGGAATTGGACGAAAATATTCAGCGTGAAGACTTTACACAGCAGGAACTTTATGACGGATATATGAAACTGGAAAGAATCAAGCATCCACCACTATGGAAGCGGATTCTGAACGCAATAAAACTTTTTTTTCAAAGACTTTTCAAACGACACTAACTTTGCCGCTTGTCAGTTCAACAACCTGTTTCTGCAACACAGCCTTGTTCTTTTCAGGCAGTTTGCCTTTTAGCATAATGTTCTCGGTAAAATCTTCGCTTTCAATCTCTGCCTCGAACATGACAAGCAGTTTTTTTATCTGCTCATAAAATTGATAATCCGTATTCACGGCAAACGGAACTTTGCTTATGTATTCTTCCATCCGGCAGACGGCAAGCACACCCTTTGCGGCATCTCCGTATGCACGGACAAGACCGCCGGTTCCAAGGAGCGTACCCCCGAACCATCTGGTAACTGTAATCAAACTATTTGTACAACCGCTGCCTTTAAGCACATCAAGAACAGGGCGTCCCGCAGTGCCGGCTGGTTCACCGTCATCGGAGCAGCCGCAAATCTCTCCGCCCAAACCGACTGAAAAGGCGTGAACCACATGAGTTGCATCAGAATATTTTATTTTTTGTTGTTTTAAAAGCTCCCGCGCTTTCTGCTGGCTTTCCACAGGGAAAGCTTCAGCAAGAAAACGGGATTTTTTAACTTCAATTTCGTTAGCAGCGTACTCTTTGAGAACTTGCATTTTATTTTGAAGTCATGTTTACAACGCCGTCCCAGCCGTCAGGAACACCTGTAATATTGAACTTTCGGCAGCGTTCAAGGTAAACATCACTCGGCGGATCATTCGGAATAAGCTTTTTAACTTCGTTAAAGTATTTGGTAGCCTTTTCAAAATTCTGTTCAAGATACAAATCCAGAGCTTCGTGGAAATGTGCAACACCGTCTATTGTATCCTGCGACATTTCTTCTGTCAGACCCATTACGTTGTACAACTGAACAGGAGTATTGATACCAACTACGCGGACACGGTCAAGGCGGCGGCCGAGGAATCCCTCACCTGCAGCCTTATATGATGCTTCTGATGCAAGAATCCAGGTTCCGTATACCTTGTTAACACCCTCAAGACGCGCCGCAAGGTTTACGTCGTTACCCATGATGGTGTAGTTCATCTTTGCATCCGTGCCCATGTTTCCTACAACCATTGGACCGGAGTTGATACCGATACGAGTCAAAAGCTCGTTAGGAGCTTCACCGGATTCAACAAGTGTCTTGTTAAGCTCAATTTCAGCCTGCTTCATGCGGATTGCAGAAAGCAGAGCCATTCTCGCATGCTGCGGATTGTCAACAGGCGCACCGTAGAACGCTATGATAGCATCACCTTCAAACTTATCGATTGTACCTTTGTGTTCAAGAACAATATCACTCATTGTTGTAAGATATTTGTTAAGAATAGAAACCAACTGCGTAGGCGTTACTTTTTCAGACAAGGTTGAGAATGAACGAACATCGGTAAAAATAGCTGTAAGTTCTTTTTCCTGACCACCAAGCCTGAGTTTTTCAGGGTCATTAACAATTTCATCGATAATATCACCCGAAAGATAAGTTGCAAAAGCCTTACGCAAAAAGTTTTTGTCACGTTCGGAAAGAATGAACTTGGCAACCGTAACAATAAGGAATTCAAACAAAAGCGAGATTACAACCGCAAATGACTGAATATAAATCCTAAAGGCAGCAAATATACCATAAAGGACAAGCATTACCGCAAGGATGATTCCTGTACCTGAAATAAGACGGACACTAAGCTTTTCGATGCGTCTGAAAAGGATACCGAACAAAATACATGCACCGAACATCAAGATAATGGTTATGAATTTTGGAAGCGGAGTGATAAATGCCTGATTTATCAAAGTATTGTACAGGTTGGCGTGAGTACCTACGTTAGGATAAGACGAATCATAGGGCGTTACACCAAGATCCGTTGTACCTACCGCATTGTGACCGATAATACAGAACGAATCCTTGTACAATCCTCTCAAACGGCTGAGTTCTTCTTTAAAAAGTTTGTAGTCTTCGTCAAAAACAGAAAAATACTTTGCAATATCTTCCTGAATGTCACGGTACAAATCAGGATCACCGCTGGCTTCGCGGATTGCATCAAAAGTATCGTATATTTCCTGGTCAAAACCGTCGGTAATAAAAGCACCTATATCTTCGTAAAAAGCGTTGCGCATCTCAAAATACTCGTCAAAATCATCACGGGTTCCTTCAATCAGCTCGTTCTTCATTTTTTCGATTTCATCGTAGCATGAAAGCAGGTATTCTCCCATGTTGCGGTATTTGAGATAACCGTTTGACGTACGCAGTTCAAGAGAAGTAATAGCCTGTATATGTTCTATTACAGAAGCTTCTATTTCATCTATATAATGCAGAAAATATGCGGAATCAAGCTTAAAACTGTCATCAAATTTTGTTTTGAGCCAGTTGACCAAAACTTTTCCGGTGCCGTCCAGAGGGATAATTATGTCTTTGCGTACTCCGTTACCATCGGGGACAAGCGCATTTTTCAATGTTAGAGAATACTTTTTTCTTATGATTTTTTCAGGCTGAAGCTGGTGCAAAAGAGGTTCAAAAACCAGCTGAGCCACATACTTGCCGTTGTATTCGGCTAAAAGCTCAAAACGCCGGTGAACACCGTCGTTGTCAAGAGCAACGTTCGGAAATCCGGCGCCTCTGGCATTCTCCAGCAAAAGTTGCAGGGCAGGACCAATTCCGTAACGACGGTACTGAACTTTACGTACATCTTCGTTTTCTTTTTTTATGTAGTCTTTCTCATCAACAACCTCATCATGCAAAATATTGTCATAAGCATATTGGATTGTCTTTTTTGCCTCATCCATTGTGTTTACTTCTGAAGCGTTAACTGTCAAAAATGCATTGCCGAAAAACTTAAGTGTCTTGGCAAAATATTCATCGTTATCACGGAAAATATTCGTTCTAATAGAAGTATAAAGATCATCCATCATAGGATTGAGATAATCGGTCATTTCCTGACTGATTTCTACAGCTTCCGCAGGACGTACAGCCTTGGATTCTACAGCAAGAGCAAAGTCGTTGAAAGTTCCCATAATCTCGTTCTGAACACTACCGTATTCATCAGGGAACATTTCATTAACGTACTTCGGGTTGATTCCCAGAGCCGAAGCATCCAGGAACTCAATATCGAATGTGATGGACTTTGCACCGAATTCTCTCAGGCGAAGAAGCATATCCGCGATAATATCACGGCTCCACGGATAAGTACCAATCTGCTCTACAGCCATATCGTCAATGGCTATCATGGCAATATCCTTACTTTCTTTTATGGCTGGAGTCAGTTTAAGATAAATGTCATAATATCTGTTTTCCAGCGTAACAAATCCGTCGGTCAAAGAAAAAAGCCAAATTACAAGACAAACTATGAATGCAACAACGTACTCAAGTTTATATGCAAGGTACTTTTTTACCCTTTCATTTGTTTCTTTTGATTTTTCAATAATCTCTTTTGATTTTTCCGAAATCGTTTCAGATTTTTTCATATATATCCTCAATTTAAAATTCAGATTTACAATTCTAACATAAATCCGTATTTTAGTGTTAAAAATTTTTCACTAAAAAAGCAAAATCCCTTTGGTCTAACTCTATTTACTTTTATTTATAGAATTGATATATTTTTACACAAATAGCTATAGTAACTATCCGGAGGTTTACTTCATGATTAAGACAGTAAAAGATATTGATCTTACAGGAAAACGCATTGTTATGCGTGTTGATTTTAATGTTCCCATGAAAGACGGTG
>JAEEQG010000095.1 GCA_016285185.1 Spirochaetota bacterium | reverse complement strand
TCACTTAAAAAGGAGAAGCGTTATGCCGGACGGGAATAGTAATGACTCATATCCTCCAGGTCAAAGCATAAACACAACGGATTCTCCTTTACCCCAACAGTTCTAGGCGATTCCGAATTTCTTTGACCATAAAAAATCTCTAAAATAAAACAATTAACGGAGAATGATTATGGCAGAACTGACAACTACTTTTGAAAAAACAATACACAAACTATTGGACGAAAAAAAGTTTTCATCCGTAAAAGACGTTTTGGCAACAATGGCGCCTTCAGATGTTGCTTCCATCCTTCAGGACGTTGATGAAAAGCTAATTCCTGTTATTTTCAGGCTTTTGCCAAAATCGCTTGCTGCCGATGTCTTCATCGAAATGGACAGCGATTTTCAGGAACAGCTGATAAAGGGCTTTTCCGATTCAGAACTGACTGCCATTCTTAACGAGTTGTACGTAAACGAAGCCGTTGATTTGATCGATGAGATGCCTGCGAATGTGGTTGAGCGAATTTTGAACCATGTTGACGCTTCAATGCGCAAGGATATAAACCAGATTCTCCAATATCCTGAGAATTCTGCAGGTTCAATCATGACCACCGAATATGTTTCACTGAATCGTGGAACAACCGTAGGTCAGGCTATAAACTACATACGTAAAAACGGTGTAGACAAAAAATCCTTTTATACCTGCTATGTTACAGAAAACAGAAAGCTTATCGGACGACTCTCAGTAAAAGACCTGCTGCTTGCCAAAAACGACGACCAGATAATCGACAGTTTGATGAAAACAAACGTTATCAGCGTAAAAACACACACCGACCAGGAAGAAGTTGCCCAGCTCATTTCCAAATACAACTTTATGGCACTGCCTGTCGTTGACAACGAAGACAGAATCGTCGGTATCATCTCATTCGATGATGCTATCGAAGTTATGGAAGACGAGGTTACGGAAGATATCGAAATCATGGCTGGTATGACCCCGTCGGACAAGACGTATCTGCGCGCATCTCCGTTCAACCTGTTCAAACACCGCATCGGCTGGCTCATGCTCCTCATGGTTTCAGCAACTTTTACCGGAATGATTATTACAAACTTTGAAACTGCACTTTCTACCTGTGTTATTCTGACGGCATTTATCCCGATGCTGATGGACACCGGTGGTAATTCGGGTTCTCAATCATCAGTAACAGTTATCCGCGCAATCTCGCTTAATGAGCTTGATTTTTCGGATTTGCCAAAGGCGATAGGAAAGGAAATAGGTACGGCGCTTCTTTGCGGAACAGTTCTTGCGATTGTCTGCTTTGGCAAAATTATGCTTGTTGATCGAATTCTTATGCACAACCCCGATGTTACTGTAATGGTTGCGCTAACCGTATGTCTGACAATGATTCTTACGGTTCTGGTAGCCAAAACAATCGGTTGTATTCTTCCTTTGTGCGCAAAAAAACTGGGCTTTGACCCTGCAGTAATGGCAAGTCCGTTTATCACAACGACAGTTGACGCACTGTCGCTTTTAGTTTACTTCGGAATAGCAAAAACTTTATTATTCAAGTGAAAAAAGGCTTTGTACCTATTCCTGGAAACGCCCGAATTTTCGTATTTTTTTGTTCCTGTAACGGACAAGTACATTCGGATTTCTCTGCATCAGGTCTTTTAAGTCCGCAAGAATGCGGGCTTTAATGGACTTTGCAGTTTCAGCAGGATTTGTATGAGCCCCGTTCTCGCTTTCGGGGATAACTCCGTTTATAATTTTCAGATCCAAAACTTCCCGGCTTGTAATCTTGAGCATCGAAGCCGCATCTTTTGCTCTTGAGGCATCCCGCAGCAGAATTGAAGCACAACCTTCAGGAGATATTACCGAATATATTGAATTTTCGAGCATGTAGATTTTATCGCCGACACCAATTCCCAGAGCGCCTCCAGAACCACCTTCTCCGATGATGATACTTATTACAGGTGTTTTAAGTCTGCTGAATTCCCGCAAATTGACTGCTATTGATTCACCGATTCCGCGTTCTTCGGAACCTTGTCCTGGGTAAGCTCCCTGTGTATCTATGAATGTGATTACAGGTCTGTGGAATTTTTCTGCCTGCTTTGCAAGGCGCAGAGCTTTTCTATAGCCCTCTGGATTGGACATTCCTCCGTTACGTTCAACGGTTTCCTTAAGATTTCTACCCTTCTGATTTCCGATAACGGTTACAGGGATTCCGTCAATAAAGCCGATTCCCCCAACCATTGCAGGATCATCGCCAAAAAACCGGTCACCATGCAGTTCCGTAAAATCATCAACAATAAGCCCTATATAATCCAAAGTTCTGGGTCTGTCCGGATGGCGCGCAAGCTCAACTTTTTTCCATGTTGTTTCGGCAGCGGTTTGGAGTTCTTTTATTTTTTGACTGATGCTTTCCAGTTCTGATGAAAAATCCAGTCCTTTTTCCTTTGCAAAGTTTTCCAGTTCTACAACTATATTTTCATTTATATCGCTCATTTTGCCTCCAAAGAATGTGCCTTAATCATTTTTATAAAAAAATTTCTTTGTTCACTCCGCGGTACAATGCAGTCCACAAAACCTTTTTGGAGCTGGAATTCGGCACGCTGGAAGTTTTCCGGCAATTTTTGACGTATTGTACTTTCTATGACTCTAGTACCCGCAAAGCCGATTAAGGCTCCAGGCTCCGCGCAGATAATATCACCGAGCATGGCAAAACTTGCAGTTACTCCTCCTGTTGTAGGATCACAAAGCATTATAAAAAGAGGAACTCCGACTTCGTCCATTTCAGCCGCAGCACTTGAAGTTTTTGCCATCTGCATGAGCGAAAAAAGCCCTTCCTGCATTCGCGCTCCGCCTGATGTGGTATAAAGTATAACAGGAATGCGTTCTTCAGCTCCTTTTAGCATTGCACGCGTTATTTTTTCACCGACAACGGATCCCATTGAGCCACCCATAAAAGCAAACGACATTATTCCCAAAATCACAGGATTGCCACCGATTGTACATTTGCCGGTAACAACAGCATCTTTCATAGCGGTTTTTTTCTCGGCGATACTCAGTTTTTCCTCGTAGCCGTCCATTTCTATCGGGTTAATACTTTTGAAATTCTCAAACAGTTCTTCAAAAGAATCCTGATCCGCAAGATATTTGATTCTGTCATAGGCACTCATTCTCAAATGTGTACCGCATTCCGGACACACCATCAGGTTCTGTTTGAAAATATCTTCGCTTCTTGTTATTTTACAGTGGGTGCATTCTATCATTTCTGCCATACTATTGGTTTTCTCCCTGTGTTATTTCCGCATACAAACTTGTTCCGAATTTTCCGGAAACAAACTTTTGATTTTGAATCAACTTTTTTTGCTCTTCGATATTTGTTTTTATTCCTTCAATTTCAAGCTCATCCAAAGCCCTTTTAAGTTTTTTGAGGGCACATTCTCTGTTTATGTCATGAACAATGAGTTTTGCAATCATAGAATCGTAAAAGGGTACAACCGTATAATCACGATATAAAAAGCTGTCAAAACGTACACCGAATCCGCCAGGAACACATAAGTCAGTAATTTTACCGGGGGTAAGGGCGTTTATACGCGCTTCTATCGCCCAACCTTGCAAGGATACGGGAGACATATCGCAATTAACGCCGCAACATGCAAGAATTTGCCGACGAACAATATCTACACCGCTGATCATCTCAGAAACAGTATGCTCAACCTGAATACGGGCATTAACTTCCATAAAATAAAAGGAGTTTTCTTCAACCAAAAATTCTATTGTTCCCGCTCCTTTGTACTTTAAGCCTGAAAAAAGATTCTGGGCTCCCTGATACATTTTTTTGCGCATGTCATCAGTAACAGCAGGAGAAGGACTTTCTTCCACAAGCTTTTGATGATTTTTTTGCAGGGAACAATCCCGTTCACCGAGTATCTGTACATTGCCTTTTCCGTCTGCAAGAACCTGGAGTTCAACATGGCGGGGATTAGTCATGTATTTTTCTATATATATGGTTTTGTCACCAAAGTTTTTTTCTGCTTCGGAAGAAGCTATTCTGCAGTTTTCTTCCAAATCATCTTCACGGGAAACAATCCTCATTCCTTTTCCGCCACCGCCGGAAGCTGCTTTTATTATCACGGGATAACCACATTCTGCGGCAACTTTAACGGCATCTTTTTTGCTTTTTATAGCGCCGTTTGATCCGGGCGTCACCGGTAAACCGTATTTTAATGCGGTTTCACGCGCCCGTATTTTGTCACCCAGTAGTTCTATTGTTTCTGGATCAGGCCCAATCCAGATTAAGCCGGCTTTTTGTACTTTACGTGCAAATTCCGCGCTCTCAGAAAGAAAACCGACTCCAGGATGAATCGCTTCACAGTTGCTTTTTACAGCTGCTGTTATAAGAGCATTGGTATTCAGATAGCTTTTTTCAGAAGCAGCAGGTCCTATACAGACGGCCTTGTCTGCCATTCTGACATGCATACAGTCTTTGTCGGGGATAGAATAAACTGCAACAGTTTCTATTCCCATTTCACGACATGTGCGGATTATCCTGACAGCGATTTCACCTCTGTTAGCGATGAGAAGCCTTTTTATCATATCCTGCTTACCTGAAAAAGAGGCTGGTTGAATTCTACTAAATCACCGTTTGCAGCGAACACTTTTTCAATTTTGCAGTCATACTCAGCTTCCAGTGTGTTCATCATCTTCATAGCTTCAAGAATACAAAGAGGCTGACCGGCTTTTACCGTGCTGCCTTCTTGTACATAAGCAGGTGTATCCGGTGACGGTGATTTATAGAAAGTACCCACTATAGGACTTTTTATAAAATCAGCCTTCTCTATTGCCGTAACAGTCTGCTTTTCAAGCGGTTCAGCAACACTAGCTTTTAAAGGCGTTTGGTTATCTTTTATATGGGGTTCTGCTGGAACCGGTCCTTTTTTAAGGGAAAGAGAAATTCCGTCTGCTGCGAAATCCATTGAAAAAATTGAACTTTTATCAAACTGCTGTATTAATTTTGTAACAAATTCCTGATTCATTTTTACCCTCAAATTTTGTCAAACTGGTCAACTTCAGCTTCGTAATCAACACCAGTAACATCAAAACCGTTTGCTGCAAGAAAATCATGTCTGTAGCCCGCAAGGTCAACAAGATTACTGCTGTTTTCACTTGTAACGGTCGGCATTATTGCAGAAACTTCTTTTTGAACATCATCCCGCATTTCATAGTCATCAATGCGGATACGGTTTTCCGAATCAACAGGAACCGGAGTTTTTGTCCTGTCTGCGCTGATATACAACCTCTGTGAAAAAAGGCGGTACATTTGTTCTATACACCCCTCATGCAATCCTTTTTCTTTCATTACTTTGAACAAAGTTGAAAGATAAAGCGGAATAATCGGAATAACCGCGCTCGCACGGGTAACCAGCCCTTTGTTTACAGAAACAAAAGCTCTCATGCCGGAACTGCCGAATTCAGAATCAAGTTCCCTTGCGGTTTTCTCGAGGTGTTCCTTAGCCTTGCCGATTGTTCCTGTGCGGTAAATTGCCTGTGAAACTTCCGGACCGATATAGGAATATGCAACTGTTATACAATCCTTTGAAAGAACAGAAGCTTCGTTGAGTTTATGTATCCACAGCTTCCAGTCTTCACCGCCCATTACTTTTACGGTATTTGCAACTTCTTCTTCCGTTGCTGGTTCGGCACTTACTTCTTTTATTTCGTTGGTGAAAGCATCAATTGTTTTTCCGCTGTATACTTTTCCGATCGGCTTAAGGACGGATTTATACATTACACCTGTGTCGGGATCTGTTCTTACAGGACTTGCAATACTGTATACAACCAAATCAAAGACAAAACCTTCTTTTTTAGCTATATCGATAACCTGCTGTTTTGTTTCATGGGAAAAAGCATCGCAGTTTAATGTTATGGATTTAAGACCTTCTTTTTCAGCGAATTGATCGAATGCAAGATTGTTGTACCAACCCGGAGTTCCACCTTTTGTAGCAGTACCAGATTTCTCGAACGAGACTCCGACTGTAGAGGTCCCATACCCGAATGCGGCACTTATTCTGCTTGCCAGACCGTAGCCGTTTGAACAACCGAGAACAAGCACGCATCTTGGCGCACCAGCACCTTTATATCCTATGCCAGTACCACTTTTGCCACGTTTTTCAGTTTCTTTTTTTACATATTCAATCTGGTCAAGAACATTCTTTCTGCATCCTTCAGGATGTGCATTCAAACAGATATTACTTCTTACCATTGGTTTTACTATCATTTCAATCTCCTTTTATGCGTTTCCTACCAAACACATCCAGGTTGCTTCGGCGGCAACTTCTTCACCAACATAGGCAATGCCCTGCTGCTTAATCATTCTTGGCGAAACACGCAGATTTGTCACTTCAAGCCTTACTGTGTCGCCGGGACGTACCTGATGACGGAATTTTACTTTATCAACCGTACCCAAAAAGAACAAAGAATTGTCATCAAAGATTTTCTGATAACTCAAACCTGCTCCGCCTGCCTGTGCCATTGTTTCAATCAGAATTACGCCGGGAACAACAGGATATTGCGGGAAGTGCCCCTTAAAGAAGAAATCTTCATCGGTAAATGTGCGTTCCGCTACGATTTTTTCTTTGTCGGCACTGATAATTCTGTCAACAAATTTAAATGGTTTTCTGTGAGGAATCAGTGATTCTATATCGTCTGTCAAATAATCCATATCTAATCCTTGAATTTTTTTATAACAACAACACCGTTATGTCCGCCAAAACCAAGCGAACCGGAAACAGCGCAGTCTATGCTGCCCTTAACACCTACATTTGGAACATAATCCAAATCACAACCTGCTTCTATATCCGGTTCATCAAGGTTGATTGTGGGTGGATAAAAACCGTCCTGTACCGCTTTCACACAAATAGCGGCTTCTATTGCACCAGCAGCTCCAAGACAGTGTCCTGTCATACTTTTAGTTGATGAAATCTTCATCTTGTATGCATGAGCTCCGAATGCGGTTTTTACCATTGCCGTTTCGGCAGGATCATTAACGGGAGTTGAAGTTCCATGCGCATTGTAATACTGAACTTCTTCCGGTTTTATTTGTGCATCTTCAAGAGCTTTTTTTATAGCTGCAGCACCGCCACTTCCGTCAGGACTCGGACTTGTAATATGATAAGCATCTGATGTTGCCCCGTAACCTGCAAATTCAGCATATATTTTTGCACCACGTTTTTTTGCGTGTTCCAGTTCTTCTAGTATCAGGATTGCAGAACCTTCGCCCATAACAAAGCCTTCGCGTTTTTTGTCAAACGGACGGCTTGCTTTTTCGGGATTGTCGTTATAAGAATGGGCAAGAGTCTGCAAAACACTGAAACCGCCGATTCCATAACCTGTTACGGCACCTTCTGCACCACCTGCAAGACACATATCGATTCTGCCGGAACGAATTTGGTCAAGCGCATTTCCAAGCGCATCAGAGCCTGAGGCACACGCGGTTGAGATTGACATTGACGGTCCTTTTATACCGAACAGCATGCTTATATTTCCTGGTGCTTCGTTAGGAATAAGCATCGGGATTGAAAGCGGCGGGATTCGTTCCGGGCCCGCTTCAAAGTATTTTTGCATTGATGATTCAAGAATTTCAAAACCACCGATGCCGACACCGACAAAAACACCAGTACGTTCACCAAGTCCGTTCTCAAAGTCAGCTTTGCTGAGTCCAGCATCGATTACAGCCTGTGCAGCCGCTGCTACAGCATATTTTGTAAAGCGTGCCATCTTGCGGGCATCTTTTTTGTCTACCCACTGTGTTAGGTCCAAATCCCTTACTTCGCCGCCGATTTTTACGCTGTTTTTTGAAGAATCAAAATTTTTTATCAAGCCTATTCCACTTTTCCCAGCCTGGATAGAGGCCCACATTTCATCTATACTATTACCTACAGGAGTGACCGCTCCCATACCGGTTATTACAACTCGTCTTTTTTGCATATCTACCTCCTAAATTCCCATTCCGCCGTCTACACCAAGAACAATTCCTGTTATGTAAGTTGACATATCCGATGCGAGAAAAACAGCCGCATTAGCTATGTCCAGAGGTGTTCCGGCACGTTTGAGCGGGATTGTCTCAATCCAGTTTTTTCTGGCTTCTTCTGAAATGGCATCTGTCATATCCGTAGTGATAAAACCGGGAGCAATCGCATTTACTCGCACACCGCGGCTTCCTGTTTCCTTTGCAAGACTCTTTGTCAAACCGATTAAACCAGCCTTACTTGCAGCATAATTGACTTGTCCGCCCTGACCATGCAAACCTACGATACTGCTCATGTTTATTATTGAACCTTTACGGTTGCGTATCATATCCGCCGCTATGATTTGGGATGATAAGAATGCGGCTGTAAGATTTACTTTCAGTACGTCATCCCAATCCTGCTTTTTCATTCTGAAAGACAAACCGTCTCTCGTTATTCCGGCAT
Organism: Spirochaetota bacterium; assembly: GCA_016285185.1. Lineage (GTDB taxonomy): Bacteria > Spirochaetota > Spirochaetia > Treponematales > Treponemataceae > UBA1240. The sequence goes on along the minus strand of JAEEQG010000095.1, from coordinate 31,559 downwards.
TGTTGACAAGAATGTCAAATGAACCAGCTTCTTTAAGAGCAGCCTTTATTACTGTAGAAAACTGCTCGTCATCAGCCGCGTTTGCGTAAATTTCATGATAAGCTGTTCCTGCTTTCTTTGCTGACGATTCAAGTTCTTCCTTTGCAGCGGACGGTTTTGTGCATAACCCCCAGACTTCCGCACCTTCTTCTATAAAGCGTATCGCTATTTCTTTGCCGATTCCGCGTGAAGAACCAGTTACCAATGCTTTTTTACCCTTTAATAAATCCATTTGACTCTCCTGACTTTATGATTTTATTTCTTCCCATGAAATGCACGGGATCTGCTGTGCGAATTCCGTTTTTCCCCACAATCCGGCAAGAACCTTTCCAGGTCCGACTTCTACAAGTTTCCACTCATCCGTATTTGTACAAAAATTGTGGATACTGTTTTCTTCATCTACCCACAAAACCGGCGAAATTATGTGTTTAACGGCATTCTGTTTTATTTCTTCGCCTGTACTGATTCTACTTCCTGTCACATTCGAGAAAATAGGAATCAGTGGGTTTTTGAAAGTGATTGAATCCAAAACTTTACTGAATTTTTCAGCGGCATCCATCATAAGAGGTGAATGAAAAGGACCTGCTACTTTGAGCCGTATAATTCTTTTTGCCCCTGCATCTTTAAGGCTTTCTTCTGCCCAAGCCAAACCATCACAAGTGCCTGATATTACAGTTTGTTGTGAACTGTTCAAATTTGCTGCAAAAACATCTTTACGGTCTTTTAGTACGGATTGGACAATGTTACCGTCCAATCCGAGCACAGCCGCCATTCCCGGAGGATTAGCCGAATTAGAAGAGATGGAATCGCAGACTTCCTGCATAATTTCTCCACGCCGTTTAATTATGTAAACAATCTCTTCAAATGAAAGAACTTCTGAAACCTTGAGTGCAACCCATTCTCCAAGACTGAATCCGGCGGCAAATGCGGGAGTTATGTTTTGACTTTTGAGGAATTCAACAACAAGAAGTGAGGCAGCAGTTATTGCTGTCTGGCTTTTGTCTGTCCGTGAAAGCTCCTGTGCAGATGATTCCCATAAAAGCTGTTGTACGGGAAAACCTGCTATTTTTGAATAATCATCCAAAAACGTATTACCATCCGTAAAATTTTCGCACAAATCTTTCATCATTCCGGGAAACTGTGCCCCTTGTCCGGGGAACAAAAAACCGTATTTTACCATTTTAGGAAGCAACCTCCCCAAGTAAGTCCTGCACCAAAACCAGCAAGAAGAAGTTTTTTACCCGGAATTAATCGCCCGTCTTTTTCCATATCAACAAGAGCTATTGGTATGGAAGAACTGGAAGTATTACCATAATCAGCTATATTCAAAACAAATTTGTCCATAGGATAATTCAATCGTTTGGCAGCAGCCTGAATAATTCGCTCATTTGCCTGATGACAAACAACATAATCAATATCATCAATTGTAAGATTTTCTTTTTTGAGCAGTGTTTCAATAATTTCCGCCATTTTACCGACGGCAAAGGAATATACTGCCCTGCCGTCCATGTGTATATGATGATCTTCTTTCCCAAGATACAGACTGTCACAACCGTTTCCGTCCGCGCCCAGAACAAATGAGCCGAAGCTTTCTTCAAATGTATCATCGTTCTTAAGAACGGCGGCACCCGCGCCGTCACCAAATAACACGCAGGTTGAACGGTCGTTCCAGTCCGATATTTTAGACAATGCTTCCGCACCGACTACAAGCGCATATTTGTACTTCATCTGCAGCATCAGAGATCTGGCAACCTGTAAACCGTATATAAAACCGGAACAAGCGGCGCTTATATCAAAAGCAGCGGATTTTGAAGCTTTCAGTTCTTTTTGAATCAAGCACGCATTGGAAGGAAAACTCCAATATTCGGCAGCGGCTGTAGCACAAACAATCAAATCGATATCTTCCGCTTTAACTGAAAAACCTTTCCGGTCAGCATCTTTGAGAGCGTCTTTGCACGCGCTCATGCCAAGAGTAGCAGAAGATCCGTTTTCATCTACAATATAACGGCTGGAAATACCTGTATGTGATTTTATCCATTCATCGGATGTTTCAAGAGAAGCCGGCAACTCATCGTTCATGACCTTTTTTGCAGGTATGCCTTTACCTATTCCACAAATTCTTACTGGCATAAAAACCTCTTAATATTCAATATGACAAAATATACAATTGTGTCATCTCAGAGAGATTATTTACACTTTGACTAATTTTGTCAATATCACAAGTAATTTTTATTGACATTTTAGCCTAAAAGTGTCATAAATAACTAAAATGACAAATGGAGATAAAATGTCAGACACAGTTGCAGTAAAATACAAAATGTATACTCCCCAGATGCCTTATGGTTCAGCTCCGGATATGCCGCCTTTTACACAGGCATTTTCTGTCGGTACAGCATGGAACAATCATCCGATTGTCCACAAACTTACTTTAGGACAGACTCTTGATCAAACTGTACGTTTTTTTGGCACACAGGATGCGCTTGTTTACCCTGATAGAAATTTCAGATTAACCTGGAGACAGTTTTCAGATCTTGTAGACTCTCTCGCAAGGGGTCTTATGAGCATGGGGGTCAAGCATGGCGATAAAGTCGCAATTTGGGCAACAAATGTGCCCGAGTGGATTCCGTTGCTCTTTGCAACCGCCAAAATCGGAGCTATTTTTATTCCTGTAAACATGCACCTTAAAAAGGCTGAAATTGACGGTGTCCTTACACAGTCCGATACATCATGGCTTTTTGTTACACATGGTTACAGGGATGCCAACTACGTTGATATTCTGTTTGATATCGTACCCGAATTGCGAAACACCCCTAAAAACACAAATATATCCTGCTCTAAATATCCTTTCTTAAAGCGTATATTCTATATCGGTGAAGATATTCCCGAAGGATTTTCTTCTATAAACGATATTCTTGATTTAAAAGAAAACACCCCGGTGGAAGAATATCTCAACCGCCAGAAAGAATGTAAAGACAATGTTACCGTTTGTATGCAATTTACGTCCGGCACAACAGGCAACCCGAAAGGAGTACGGCTTTCACACCGGAATATTGGTAATAACGGCTACTGGATCGGCGCATGTCAAAACTTGTCGTCACGCGACAGAGTCTGCATTCCGGTTCCTCTGTTTCACTGCTTTGGAATGGTTCTCGGTGTTATGGCATGCGTAAATCATGGCGCAGCAATGATTATGCTCGAAAAATATGATCCTGTTCAGGTCATGAAAGCCGTAGATCAGGAAAAATGCACAGCCTTATATGGTGTTCCAACAATGTTCATACAACTTTTGGATCATCCGGATTTTAACAAATACAATTTTTCAAGCCTGCGTACAGGAATTATGTCCGGCTCATCATGTCCGGTCATAAGAATGCAGCAATGCATAGAACGGATGAACATGGAGGAAATAACCATACCTTACGGACTTACGGAAGCCGGTCCGGTAATGACGCAAACACGCTATTTTGAACCGGATATTGAGAAAAAATGCTTTTCAATCGGACAGGCACTGCCAGGGATTGAAGTTGCTATAATTAATCCCGATACGGGTGATTTTTGTGATATTGATGAAGACGGAGAAATCTGCTGCCGCGGTTACAATGTTATGAACGGCTATTACAAAGAACCTGTTGCAACATATAAATTTATCGATGAATACGGATGGCTTCATTCCGGGGATGTCGGCAGAATGGACAGTAACGGGTATTTTTATATTACAGGACGGCTTAAGGACTTAATCATTCGCGGTGGTGAAAATATTTCGCCAAAAGAGGTTGAAGACTTTATTTCACATATTCCGGGAGTAAAAGATGTTCAGGTTGTTGCCGTTCCAAGCAAAAAATATGGCGAACAACCCGGTGCTTTCATTATCCTGCAGCCAGATGCAAAGCTGACTGAAAAAGATATTCAGGATGCCTGCAATAATCAGATTGCATGGTTCAAAATACCTAAATACATTGCTTTTGTTAATGAGTTCCCTTTGACAGGAAGCAGTAAGGTTCAAAAGTTCAAACTACGAGAAATGGCTGCAGAAATTTGGAAAAACGAACCCTAAAAAGGACTCGCCTTTTAGTTGTTTTTGACAAAGGGGTCGAAGCCTTTCGTTTTTATGCCATCAACCCAGTTTTTGGCAAGAACTTTTGCGGTTGCCAAATCATGTTCCTTGTAGTTACCGCATTCTCTAGGGTCAAGCCCTGGGACAGGTTTGTCATCCGGCCATGATGCTACCTTGGAAAGCACATTCAGCATTTTTTCCGCAATAACAGCTTCTTTTACATCACCGAACAAAGTAAGATAAAAACCAGTACGGCAACCCATAGGTGAAAAGTCGATTATTCCGGCTATTTCATCGCGAATATATTCTGCAACCAGATGTTCCAGTGTATGAATCGCAGCAATAGGCATAAATTCTTTATTAGGCTGCATAAAGCGGATATCGAATTTTGTGACTACATCACCTTTTTCACCTGTTTTTCTTGATGCAAGCCTTACATACGGTGCAAAAACCTTTGTATGATCAAGATTAAAGCTTTCTACGTTATATTTCTTTTCCATATCTAACTCCTTTTCAGTCTATAAGCTTTATCATATTCTCAACAAGAAAACCGCTTATTGCGGCAGCTTTCTCTTCTTCATAAACTTCATCTGTATTTTCCGCCATGTCCGAAATACAGCGGATAATAACGAAAGGAACAGAAAACAACCAGCAGGTTTGGGCTATAGCAGCACCTTCCATCTCAACACAATATGGATTACAAATTTCTTTTATATATTTTTTGCGCTCGTCAGAATTTACAAAAACATCTCCTGTTGCAACTCTACCCTCATGAATATGCTGCGAAAAACTTCCTTTTTCGAAAGCTTTTTTTGCTATGGAAATGAGTTTTTTATCAGCAGGGAAAAATGTCGTTTCAAGCCCAGGAATCCTGCAAATATCATAACCGAACGCCACAGCATCAACATCATGATGAACAACATCCGTTGATACTACTATGTCAAACAAATGCAGTTTCTCATTCAGACCACCGGCTACACCGCTGTTTATGAGATGAGTAATTTTATAATCGTTTATAAGAATGGTGGCACAGATAGCCGCATTTACTTTACCGATACCGCTTTGAACCAGAACAACCTGTTTGTTGTGTATTTCGCCTTCGTTAAAAACGAGATTTGCCCGTTTTGTCTGTTTTGTGTTCTGCATGATTGAAAGCAAATGTTTTGTTTCAACCTGCATAGCTCCAATAATGCCTATTTTTATCATAGTAATAATGTAGCATAAAATTACTAATTTCACAATAAAGCATTTTTCGAACAATTATTATTTTTTAAGTGCAAAAAAACCTTTTTAAAACTATGTATATAGTATGAAAAAGATTTGTTTTATTATTTCAACAGTTTTACTTCTGGCTTCATGCCGGAATGATAAAAAACCGGAATCTTTTACACTTGCAACATACAATGTTCAGTGTTTTTTTGATTCCGTCACGGATGGAACGGAATACAGCGATTTTTCCGGACCAAAGAGCAAATGGAATGAAGAAAAGTATATCCATCGTTTAAAAAAGCTTTCTGCTGTAATAAAGGAATTAGATGTCGATATTCTTGCATTACAGGAAATCGAAAATGAGGAAGTCCTTAAAGACATTCTTAATTACCTTTCAATGGATAAACCTTACAAATACTGTGCTTTTGCGAAAGAAAGCGACGGAGTTTTCGGATGCGGAGTACTTTCACGTTATCCTATAACCTCGTTAAAAACCGCACAGGTTCAATTTTTTTCAGCTGATTCCCGTAATGAAGTTGAACTGCGGCCGCAATTACAGATTTTCATTTCGTTGGAAAACTCAAAAAAATCGGATTTATGTTTGTTTGTCGTACATTGGAAATCGAAAAATTCCAAAACTCACATTCAAACCGCAGGTTTCCGACGTATGCAGGAAAACCTTCTGGCATCGTCAATTTCCACCGTTCCTGCGGAAATACCGCTGATTGCTGCTGTAGGCGATTTTAATCAGGATGTTTCGGAATTTGAATGGTATGAAAATGGAACAATTCTTTTACAGGGATTTAAAGAGAAGACACAGGTTTTTACGCCTTGGTTTTTGTCCGAAAACTTTGAAGACACAGGCTCATATTATTATCAGGACAAATGGGAAAAAATCGATAACATTTTTCTGTGCAAACCGTTGGATTCTTCAATATTACAAGATTTTTCAACTGTTTCCGACGGTACACATACAGACGAAAACGGGATTCCAATACCATACAAGGTATATTCCGATTATGGCTGGTCAGATCATCTGCCGTTAAAAGCCAAATTGAGCGTTTTGACACCGGACGGTAAATCCGCATTCTGAGAACAGGTGGAAATAATGTAGTTTTCTCCAAACTCCATGGAAGTACAGAACCAACCACTGCTCCTTCCTTCCTGTAAAATTTCAAAAATCTCCTGAACTCCGCTATCTTTTTTGCAAACGGAAAAAGACCTTAAATCCATGCGCAGGCCTTTACCTAATGCTTTTAAAAACGCTTCTTTCCGTGTCCAAACAACAAAAAAAGCTTTTTGCTCTCCGTTTGGAAGAGTTTTCAAGAATTCGTTTTCTTCAGCGCTGAAAAAGCGTGCAGCAATACCAGCTTTGGCAGGTTTTATACGTTCAATGTCAATTCCAATAGCAGAATCATCCAACGCACACACGGCGTAAGTTCCGGAATGAGATAAATTAAAATGAATGTAGTCAAAACCGGTAAGAAGCGGCTTCCCGTCTTTCTGAAAATCAAGCTCAGGAGGCAGCGGCACTTCCGGGTAAGTTTCCGCTAAAGCCAGATTCAGAAGCATTCCGGCACCAAGCGAACGCATCCGGTCTTTTTCCGCCTTATATTGATTTATGGTTTGTTTGCGTTTTTCAGACATTAATTCAAAACATTCCGCAAAAAGCTTTTCGTCTTTTAAAACTGAACAATCAGCTGCATATATCTTCATTTATCTGATTCCTGTCCTAGCCGTCACCCAAAGCCTTCAAAGCAAGGTTCTCTATGTGCTTGTCACGATTTTCCCTTGCAGGCTGCGCAGTATGAGGACTTTCTGTTTTCAGTTTTTTAGCATTATCCAAAATTTGTTTTGCCTGCTCAAGAGAACAACCTGCCGCGGAATAAACGGCTTCCGGCTCAGCCGCAATAAGCTTGTCAAGAGAACCGAATTCATCAAGCAGTTTTTTTGCGCGAACCTTGCCCACGTTAGGTATTTTTTCAAAAATAACCGAAGTATTCTGCTTTGTACGCAAACGTTGGTTCCGGCTTGTAGCAAAACGGTGGGTTTCATCACGCACACGCTGTAAAAGCCGCAAAGCGTCACTTCTTTTTGGCAGACAAAGTGGCTCGGAATTGTTCGGTCGGTATATTTCTTCATCACGCTTTGCAAGCCCAATTATCGGTATCGACAAACCGAGTTCCGACAAAATACCGTTGACCGCATTAACTTGTCCGATACCACCGTCGATAACTATCAGGTCGGGCAGATCTGATTTTTCGCGCAGAAGTCTGGTATACCGACGTCTGGAAGCCTCTCTCATCGAAGCAAAATCATCGATTATGCCATCAGTTGTTTTAAGCCTGAAATACCTGTAGTTCTTTTTGTCAGGATTACCGTTGTAGAAACTTACCAAACTTGCAACCGGGAGCTTACCACCGATATGCGCAATATCAAAACCTTCTATTCGTGACGGTAGACCTGGCAAATCCAAAACATTCATCAGTTCTTTCATGGCAGGAATATCGCCGCGTTCACGAACACGTCGTATGATATCTTCTTTTGCATTTTGCCTCGCCATTTCTAGTACAGCCATGTGACGTTTTGCATTAGGCATTGTTTCACGAATTGCCGCAATCGAAGGATTTACGCCGAATTGCTGCGAAAAATACTGCCTGGCAAGAACAATACCTTTACGTACTGGAATAAAAATTCGAGGCGGGATTTTGGAAGCTTCCGTATAATATGCGAGCAGAAACTCTTCCATCGCATCTTCTTCATCATTGATGCTTCTTGTTCTGTAAATATCCCGTGCAACAAGTTTGCCAGAACGCATACGCATTACCGCAAACGAAATAAGCGTTCCCTCTGAAGCACTGGCAATGTAATCACGCCCCTCGGGGTCAAAATCTTCAACATTATTCTGTTCATGAAGCGTTATTATTCCACGGATTCCATCACGCATTCTAGCCGCTTTTTCAAACTGAAGATTCCTTGCGGCAGCTTTCATTTCTTCTTCCAATTTTTTAACAGCTGATTCGCCTTCACCCTCAAGTAATCGTATAATTTCATCGATATATGGAATATAGTCTTCTTTTGAAATTTTGTTACAACAGGGGGCTGCGCACTGTTTTATATGATAATACATACAAGGATTAGTGCGCTTACGGAATCTTTTGCATCGCCTGACAGGATACAGCCGGTAAAGATTTTCGATAAAATCATCCAAGGCGGCAACATTGGGGAAAGGCCCAAAATATCTTGAACCGTCTTCGATAATTCTACGGGTTTTGAAAATACGGGGAAAATCCTCGTTAGTTATGCGTAGAACCGGATAACTTTTATCGTCTTTAAGGTCGATGTTAAAACGCGGATTATGCTTTTTTATGAGCGTATTTTCGAGAATCAGAGCTTCGTACTCATTTCCTGTTGTAATATATTCAATAGACTTGGCTTTGGCGACAAGAGTGCGGGTTTTAATGTCCTTTTGCCCGGAAAAATAAGACGAAAGCCTGTTTTTGAGGTTTTTTGCCTTTCCGACGTAGATTACAGTTCCGCTTTCATCGCGCCATAGATAAACTCCGCTGCTTTTCGGGGCTTTTAATGCGGTATCATGTAACTGTTTGCGGATTTGTTCTGCATCTATCATAAATACATTATGGTGAAAATATGCTAAAAAAACAAATATTTTTTTCAATTCTGGGTATTTTATTTCTTTCAATGTCAGTTTATGCATCTTCGCAAAAAATAATTCTCGGCGGAAAAAACGGCTGGGAGCCTTTGTCCTATATGGATTCTGTTGTTTTTGACAAAGGCCGTTTCGGATATGATGCTATTCAACTTTCCACAAATTACGCAAAAACAAATTCATCAACTGATTTGCTCATTTCGTTCGATGATGGAGCAATTTACGATGAAGCCAACAATTACGAAATAGTCACCTCAAACATAGAGCTTTCTGCAAAAGCCCAGATGGGCAACGGAACCGGTATGACCCAGCTCAGTAATCAGGGGCTGGTACTTAAAGGTAAAGAAGGAAGCCTTTTTGGCTCAGAAGGTCTTACAGGTTCCTTTACCATTGAATTCTGGCTTTACCCTGCGATTGCAGAAAACGGAGAACTGATTTTTAACTGGCGCTCTTCACGTAACATAAACAAGCAGTCAATGTATCAGGTTATTAGAGCTTGTTTTTTCAACAATCACATTGAGTGGAATTTTCATAATATCTTCAGCAGCGGACAAATTGTTAAGGACGAAATAACACTGACTTCTGTGAGCAGCATTATTCCACAGCAATGGACTCACCATTTCCTGTCATATGATGATGAGACAGGACTATTGGAATATAAAATAAACGGCAAAACAGAAGCTTTACAGTACGTTACCATTTCAAGCAGAGAAGATTCCCAGATTCTTAACGCTTATCTCGGCGTCCCGGCTGATATTCAGTTGTGTTCACACTACAGCGGTTTGATAGATGATTTCATTATCACAAGAGAATCACAAACAGATACTTCAATCACCATGTATAATTCTAAAGGCGGTCGCTTTGAAACCCAACCTATAGAAACAGACGGTTTTAATTCCTCACTGAAACAGCTGGACGCAACAACAACGATTCCGCCTGAAACAGGAATGGCTTTTTTTGTCCGTGGCGGCGATAATTTTTATGAATGGACAGATAGTTATCCCGAATGGGAGCCGGTTTCTTTACAGGAAGAAATAAAAGGTGTCACTGGTAAATATTTACAAATTGCCGTAGAATTATATCCTGATGGTAACGGGATAAAAACCCCGTCCGTTTCAGAGCTTGTTTTGTCATATGAAGCAACAGAACCGCCTCTTCCACCTGCGGTTGTTGAAGCAACCAGCGGCAATTCTTACGTAGATTTAACCTGGTCACCGTCTGTCGATTATACAGTTGGCGGTTATACCATTTATTACGGGGAACATCCAGGTGAGTATCTTGGACGGATTGCGGCAGAGGGTGTTTCTCCCATACAGGTTGGCGATGTTCTGTCTTATCGTATTACAGGCCTGCAAAACGGTAAAATTTATTATTTTGCGATTTCGGCATATTCTTCTTTGGATGAACGCATAACAGGAGAGTTATCGAAAGAAGTATATGCAAGACCGCTTAGGAAGGCAAAATGAGGAACATAGATTCTACTCTGGCTCGTGCAACAGACGCATATCTTTCACATGACTACGTTCTTGCGAAAAAGCTGTTGAACGGACTGCTCGCAAAAGATCCGAACAACGTGCAGGTTTTGTCTAAACTGGGTAAAATGTATGTAACCTCCGGCGATGATACCAAGGCACTGGAAACATACCAAAAAATCCTTTCACTGCAGGGCGATGATTTTGACGCAATGAACAATCTTGGCGGTATTTACCGCAGATTGAACCGGAATCAGGATTCAATAGATATTCTTACAAAAGCATTTGCACTCAAAAAAAATGAAAACCTTCTTTATTACAATCTGGGACAAACATACAAAGTAATGGGTTCTGACAAAGAAGCCATCGACTGTTTTACAAAGGTAATAACTGATAACCCAAAAGACGTTCTCGCATTCAATCACCTTGGTTGTATATACGCAAAACAGGGCAACCACGAAAAAGCACTTGAAATGTTTCATCAGGCACAGCTTGCCGATCCCAACCACCCGATTCTGCACTACAATTCTGCCTTAAGTCTTGATGCTCTGGGCAGAAAAGAAGAAGCACAGGCCGCCTATGAAAACGCCTTGCGCAAAAAACCGGGCTGGATTGAAGCAATGCATGGATACGCCGACATGCTTCACCGCTGTGGAAAAAACGACGAAGCCGAAAACCTTTTACGTAAAGCGACAGATATTTCCTCGGACAACCCCAAAACTCACATTGCTTTGGGTAAACTGCTGATGCAGGAAAACAACTTTGAGGGTGCCGAAGCCGAATTCAACAAAGCTCTTGAACTGGACAGCAGCAATCTGGCCGCTTTGACAGAAAAAGTTTCTTTGCTCCAAAAACAGAACAGAGCCGACGAAGCGCTTGATCTACTTTTAAACCTCGAAAAGCAGATGGATTCCAACATAACCATTAAGTTGCAGTGTGCAAAGCTGCTTATGGACATCAAAAAGTATTCTGAAGCAAGCAAGCGGATACAAAAAATACTTGATACAGATCCAAACCAGCCAGATGCGTTATGTCTTTTGGGAATATATTTCCTCATAAAAGGCGAAGAAATCAAAGCTATGCACTGCTTTGAAAAGGGCATAAAACTCAAGCCCGAAAACATAACTTACCGTTTTGAAGCCGCCAGAATTCTTTACGAAGCAGGCAATTATGAAGCCGCCGAAGTGCAGATGCGTTTTTATCTTTCAGAACGAAATAACGACTGTGATGCATGGATTTATCTCGGAATTTTATATTCTGAAATGGACGAGATTGACAATGCGATAAAAGTTTTCAAAAAAGTTGCATCAATGGACTGCAACAATACTTCCCTGCTTGCAGCTGTTTCCAAGCTGCACAAAATGTACCCCGACAACGAAAAAGTCTCTGAACTGCTGGAATCAATCCTATCAATGCACAGCGGATCAACAACTGATTTGAGCGATTTGGAAAGCAGTATTGAAAGCTATGAGAATTCCTTAAAACCATTCTCAAACGACAACAAATTTGCCGAAAATCTTCGTTTGCTGTCAGAACAAAATCCTCTTGCCGAAATATCCGAAGAAGATACAGATATTATCAACAACGATATGGAATCACTTGCAGAGGCAAGCCGTGCAGATGATTCATTCTCGATACACGATGACGATATGGATTCTCTGCGTGACTCAACTCTGGACGAAGATCCCGCACCTGTTACTTTTGACATTGACGATGAAGAAATCGATTCCAATGAAGACGGCTTTGAATCACTCATTCTTGGCTCAGGAGATGATATTCCGATAGATGCAGATCCCAATGACACTAAGGAAGAATTCGATCCTTTAGCTCCTCCGGTAAAAAAACTTTCAGATTTAGTTGAAAAAGAAGAATTTTTGGATTTGCAGGGCGAAGCTCCGCCAGAAGAACCAAAACCCGTAAAAATGGAACTTGTACCGGATTCTGCTCCATTGCCGCAACAGCCGCCTGCACAAACGCCCCCTTACATTCCGCCGGCTGCCCCTCAACAGCCATATCAGCAACAGCCACCGGTACAGTATCCCCCACAACCTCAGTATTATCCGCCACAACCGGTCCAGTATCCACCATATACGCCTCCTGTTGTTCCTCAACCACAGTATGCGCCACCGCAGCAGCAGACTCCTCAGCCGCCGGTACAGCAACCACCGTACTATAATGAACCTCCGGTTCATCAGCCCCAATATCCAAATCCTTCCAATGACGCTATGGACAAGGCGATGGAACGCGAGAAAGAGCTTTTGAACGAAAAAGCTCAGGCACTTGAAGATGAACTGGACGCAAAGCGTGCAAGGGCCAGAAAGCTTAAAAAAGAAATGCAGGATGCAATACGAAAAGCATTGAACAAACTGCGCGACAAAGAAGAAAAACCAAAAAATCCCGAAACAGCAAGTGTTGCGGAAATGTTTAACTATGTCCGCGACTTGTGCAATTACCTTCCACAACCTAAAAAAACGCTGTTCCTTACAAGTGATGAACGCTTAAAGCTTGAATCGGTAATCAACAGACTGGAAGGAAAGCCAGGTCTGCTTAATGAGACCAATACGGTAGAAAAAATCGTTGAAAAATACGAACCTACACCGAATGAGACTCATACCGATGCACCGACAACCTTTGTAAAGCGCTCACAGGAAAAAGACGTAAGTCAGGAAGAAAAGAAGCCGACAACAAAGGACATAAGCAACACATTCCTTTACTTGCAGGGATTGGCACAAAGCGTTCCCGACAAGCATCTTTCTGCTGCACTTGATTCAAAAATCAGACGTGTTCTATACAGATGCGACACTGAAAAATTCTCTTTCTAGTATAGATTTTGTGCTATAATGTCCTCATGAAGTTTTTATCTCATGGGGACATTGTCAGCATTTTCGAGACTTTCAAGGCTCAAAATCCCAATCCACAGACTGAACTCATAGCAAAAAACGATTTTACACTGCTTGTTTCCGTTGTTCTTTCCGCGCAAACAACCGACAAAAGCGTGAACAAGGCAACAAAAGCCCTCTATGAAATTGCGGATACTCCTGAAAAGATGCTCGCCCTCGGCGAAGAAAAGCTTATCAGCTTCATAAAATCAATAGGGCTTTATCATTCCAAGGCAAAACACGTTATGGAACTTAGCCGGATTCTGGCAAAAAAATACAATTCCCAAATTCCTTCAACACGCGAAGAACTCATGACATTGCCGGGTGTAGGCAGAAAAACCGCAAACGTTATTTTGAATGTAGTTTACCATCAGGCCGTAATGCCGGTCGATACTCATCTCCTGCGCCTTGCACCCCGTATCGGCTTTTCAGAAGGCAAAACACCTGAAAAAGTGGAACAGGATTTAGTAAGTCTAATCCCCGCGGAATATATGCAGCATGCGCATCACTGGCTTATTCTCCACGGAAGATATGTCTGTACCGCCCGAAACCCCAAATGCGATGAGTGCCTCATAAGCAAATACTGCAAAAAGAATAATGTACAAACAACAGATTGACGACTATCCGTTATAAGTTTAAACTAAAAAAACACGGAGGAACCGATGGAAGAAACAGCCCAGATGATAACGGAATCTACAAAACAAACATTTAATTTTTTAACAAAAATCAGTAATTACATTTTTTCGTTGGATTTTTTATTTAAAGTGCTTTCCGTTGCACTGACACTTTTTGTTATGGCAATTGCTTACAAGCTGATACGCAAGAGTCTTCAAAAAGGGCTTACAAAAAGACTGGACCAGCAGCAGATTTTTATCGTCAAGAAAGTTCTGAAATATATTTATTACGGATGCATTGTACTTTACATTGCAAGCCTTTTTGGCGTAAAACTTTCCGCCCTGTTGGGCGCTGCAGGAATTGCCGGAGTTGCAATCGGTTTCGCCGCCCAAACATCAATATCAAATATTATAAGCGGTGTATTTCTTTTAGGCGAAAATGCTGTTAGAATCGGCGATTACATTACAGTTGATAATATTTCGGGAACAGTTCAGTCAGTCGACCTGCTTTCGGTAAAAATCAAAACCCCGGACAACCAGATTGTACGTATTCCTAACGAAACAATCATCAAGGCAAACCTTATTAACACAACCTACAACGAAAATCGAAGAATGACGTTACCGATAAGCGTTTCTTACGACACTGACAATCTTGAAACCGTTAAAAACACTCTGCTTGAAATTGCAGACAAAAACGAACACATATTAAAAGATCCGCCACCGAGCGTCAATTTTGACAAATTCGGTGAATCAAGCGTAGATCTTACTCTTTGTGTATGGTTTGACAAAAATGATTTTTGGGCGACCAAGAATTCTCTGGCTCCGAAAATCTTTGAAGTTTTCAAACAGAAGAACATCGAAATTCCGTATAAACAGCTTGATGTAAAAATCAAGAATCCGGAAAAATAATCATATGAATAATCCGCTTATATCCATAACAGATAATATTTCGTACCTGCCGGCAAGCTCAAAGCCGCTTTCGTGCGATGTTATTTTCATCAAAACCGATAAATCAACCTGGATTTTTGACGTGGGCGTAACTTCAACCGCCAGTGACCTTATAAACAACATCAGCGGTCCAAAGAACATCGTGCTTTCGCATTTTCATCCAGACCATATCATGAATCTGTTCCGGGTAAAATACGACAATCTTTACCTTACCTCATACACAAAACGCTGTACATTCCGGGGCAACATCGTAAAAGGCAGAGAGGTATTTGAAGGAAATCCCATGATTGAAATATGTGAAGTACCGTCCAGCCATGCGAAAGGCTGTTTGTGTCTTGTCTGCGGCGATTACGCTTTTATGGGCGACAGTACCTACTGCAAGGAAAAAATCGGCAACCACACATACAATGTGCAGCTATTAAAAGCCGAAATTGACTTCTTGGAATCGCTGACGTGCCAATACGTCTGTCTTGATCACGACAAAAACTTTATTCAGGAACGTACAGCTCTCATAAAGCTGCATAAAGAGATTTTCGAGCGCAGAAAGCCTGGCGAAACGACTATCTGCGTAGAAGATTTCTTTAACCCGGACGGAAGTGTAAAGCAGCCGGAATAAAACTATGACTCAGATTCAAACAATTTTAGAAAAAACGAAAGGAACAGCAGCTTACGAAATTCTTGCAAAAATGGAAGCCACCTACCAAAGAATCAGAGATGAACAGGAAAAATGGTACAAAGCTACAGATTTTTTGTGTATTTCCGGGTGCGGGCAGTGCTGTGAAAACTTTGAACCGGATTTATTTGAATACGAAGCCCTGTACATGGCGGCATGGCTTTTGGAAAACCAATATGAAACCGCTTTAAAAGTGGTAGAAAGAGAATTTCCTTTTAAAAGACCTACAGGTTGCCAGTTTTATAACCCGAAAAGCCCTTATCACTGTTCCATATACGGAGGACGGCCTTTTGTCTGTCGATTTTTCGGAGCTTGCTGTTCATATTCAAAAACAGGTGAAAAAGTTTGGAAACCTTGCAAATTCTACCCGGCAACAGCTTTGGCTGCTCATGAACCACCGCTTGAACACCGGCAGTACATCGGGAACGAAATTGTGTCGGCTTTAGGTGCAATTCCCCCGGCGATGAGTGATTTTATGCGGGATACGTTGTCTTTCGATTCGGAAAACACAGAACTTGTCCGTGATATTTTGCCTTCAAAAATCCACTGGCTGCTTTGGATAATAGATATGAATGATAACCCTCAAAGTCCTGATACTCCTGCGGCTGCATAAGACAACCGCAGGTTACAGGCTAAAACAAGGCCTCTTTTACTTCAGATCCATCAACAAACGGACCAGCAATTGGAGATGAACCGCGTTTTTTGCCGATTAGATCCGTGTCAAACACAATAGGCGTACCGTCAGGGTTTTCGTACTTTTCTTCTGGCTCAAACGCCATCATAATGTCGTCGGTTTTCATCAGCCTGCATGCTTCCTTAGGAAGAAAATCGTACACATTCGTCTTGAGGAAGACCTTTCCGTTCTTTTCTTCACAGGAAATTTCCACCTGGTTTTTCAGGTCAACATATGCATCCGCTTCCTTTTTCATGGGCTTTGCGCCGTTAAAGTACAGATTACCGCCAGCCCAAACAGGAAGCTTTGAATAGTAGCGGTTTGTCGCTTCCGACCCCATACCGCAATAGCCTTCAAACAGCGAGTTCCATTCGTCAAAAGTCGGGTATGCATCAAACGGAATTGTTCCGGCAACAATATTGCCGTCATCCCAGTCATTACCGTTCATCATTGAAAGAAACATTCCTTCAAGCATTGCAGGACGCATTTTGCGCTGAATAAAGATATTATTGTAAAACTTGCAGTCGCCGTGCAAAATCGTCATAAAACCGGCTATCTCCGTGCGGTGCGGCATATGGTATGGCGTGTAACGCGGGGAAGGTTCTCCCGGCGCACCGTTGTTCGTGCCTCTGCCTACACCGACCAAACCGCCCGCAATGATGTTATGAACAAGCGCAACCCCCTGTGTACAAAGCTTTACAGCCCGGTCGGAAAGGAATATGTTGTTGTCGAGCAATGTCGGACCATGGCTTACCTCTATGAACAAATCTTCACCGCAACCAATACCGCTTTCCTTGTTCTGGTTGTATTCTTTGGGCAAAGCGTTGTCATGGAACAAGTTCTGCGTTACGCGCGTTCCCTGTGCCTGCCAGTCGAGCCAAAGACCGCGTGTACAGTGATGAATGTGATTGCGTCGGTAAATACAGTCTATAGCAGCGTGCATTTTAATTCCGCCGATTTCAGCACCAGCGAGGTTCTGTTTGTTGTTGATATGATGAATGTGGTTGTCTTCGATGAGAGAGAAAACACCGCCTAAGTGACCTACAATACCGGTCTGCCCGCAGTCATGAATGTTGCACCGGCGCACAATATGCGAACCAATGTTTTCCTTTGTCCAGCCTTCTGCCTGTGCCTGGCAAATGCAGTCTCGCTCGGTCTGTGTACCGTCCTTATATTTCCATTTGAGCCATTTGTTATCGTTATTAGGCTGGCAGTATTTGCCTAGTGAAATGCCGGAACACTTTGATTCATACACTTCACAGTCTTCTATAATCCAGCCTTTTGACCAGTGCGGACCAATCATTCCTTCCTGATACGCCGTAGGCGGTGCCCACTGCGTTGCCGCCTGCGAAACAGTAAAACCGCTCAGTGTTATAAAGCCTCTGCCTTCTTCTGACGGATAAAAGCAATTGCGGCGGACAGTTATTTCTACGTTTTCTTTGTTCGGGTCTTTACCCTGGAAATTGGCATAAAAAACTGTTTCGTCCTTTGTCTCATCCTGTTCGCAGTACCATGTGTAAACCGAAAACTCCTGATCCCAGGACGGAATATATACTTTGGGATTTTTAACATCATCAAGCGACTGAACTTCATACATAGATTTGCCGTTTAGAAATACATCGCCGGTATGCGCTGTAAAAAAAGCGATGAACCAGTCGCCGCTTACGAGTGTTTTATAGGGATTGTAATCACCAAAAATCTTATTTGAAACACGAGTGCTGTAAACGTTGCCCCCGATGCCGGTCCAGTTTTTAACTTCTTCGGCGCCGGTTATGTGCGCTGCCAGCGGTTTTTCGGAACGGTACACAATCCGCTTGTCCGCCGTTCCACCGTTCTTGGGATTTACCGCCTCACGATATACGCCGGGTGCAACAATTACTTCATCACCGGCAATAGCAATATCTGCCGCCTGTTGGATTCGATTGAACGGCCTTGCCTTTGAACCGTCTCCGTCTGAATTTGCCGCAATATCTACATAGTATGTCATAAAAACTCCGTGAAATTCGATTTATACAACATATGATAATACACTGGATTTGAGAATAGTATATAAAAAATATCAAAAAGCTGTAAAAAAGTGTATAAAAAGCTGCCTTTTCACATCAAAGCTTTTTCACACCGTCACCAGTTTCGCACTGGAAAAAGCCTGCTTTGTAACCGATTACTTTTTCATACTCAGTTTGAACTTTTTCGATAAATGTATCAATTTTATCTTTATGAACAAGCGCAATGGCACAACCACCAAAGCCAGCTCCAGTCATTCTTGCTCCCAAACAACCATCCTGGTTTTGAGCAGTTTCCGCAAGTGTGTCGAGTTCTATACCGGTTACTTCGTAATCTTCTTTTAAGGATTTGTGACTGGCATTCAAAAGCTGACCAAGTTTTTTCAGGTTTCCTGCTTTGAGTGTAGCTGCTGCGTCAATTACACGCTGATTCTCGGCAATGCAGTGTTTTGCACGTTTATTCAAAATAGGATCAGACACAAGATACGAATGCTTTTCCCAATCAGCGGGTGTCAATTCGCACAACGCACCAATCTTTACGCCATTATCCTGAAGAATTTTCAAAGCCTGCTCGCATTGTCCGCGGCGCTCGTTGTATTTTGAATCCGCAAGCTTGCGTACTTTGTTTGTATTCATAACAACAAATCTGTAATCACCGAGCTCAAGTGGAACATATTCATATTCAAGCGTGTTACAGTCAAGAAGTTCTGCATAATTCTTTTTACCGGTCGCAATTATGAACTGATCCATGATTCCGCATTTTACGTTCATAAAATTGTGCTCGCTCATCTGACCAAGCTTTGCAATTTCTATGCGATCAAGATTGAAGCCGAACGTATCGATTACCGCATAAGCAAAACCACACTCCAGCGCCGAAGAAGAAGAGATTCCACCACCAGCCGGAATATTCGAAGCCATAAGAATTTCAAAACCACAGCTAAACTTAAAACCACGTTCTTTTAACTGCTGTAAAATACCGTTCAAATAGTTGGCATAATCATTAGCCTTGTCATAAACAAAATTCTGATTAATATCAAATTCGTAGCTGCCCGGAAATCTGACATCATTATACAAAACTTTGGAATCAGTGCGTTTTCGGATTGCAATATAAAGATAACGGTTTATGCTTGCGGGAAAAACCTTGCCACCGTTGTAATCAATATGTTCACCTATAATGTTGATTCTTGCCGGAGAAGAATATGTGTTAACAGCTGCCGCACTTCCACCGTAAAGTTTGATAAAGGCTTTTTTTAGGTCTTCCGGTGTATATTCTGTAAAAGTTAAATCAATTGTCATTTTGAGCTATCTCCTATTTTTTATATTTATCTTCTATAATGTTGATATAAATCTTTCAAAGGCCTTGAGACCTTCCGCATTACATTTGTAAACACCTGCATGTTCCAAAACCTTGCTGAAAACTATTGCCGCCTCTATTTTAAGAATTTCAAAAGTTTCGGCTTCGGATTTGTCCGCAAACGAACCGTATTTTTCTTTAAGTTCATTTATCCAGTCGGAATGTTTGCCAAGAGTTTCGTCAGCGCTGATGTCCTTGTTTTGAACAAGAGCCTTTGCCAAATCACCGAATTCGTTTTTAAGTCTGCCGGGAAGGATTGCAAGACCCATTACTTCAATCAGACCTATGTTTTCTTTTTTGATGTGATGAAGCTCCGCATGCGGATGATAAACACCAAGCGGGTGTTCGGCAGTTGTTATGTTATTGCGGAGAACCAAATCCATTTCGTACAGGTTGTCACGACGACGGGCAATAGGATTAAGTGTATTATGCTTTTCACCGTCAGTTTCCGCAAAGATAAAAGCGGCTTCATCCGTATAATTGCGCCACTTTTGCAGTATGTGGTCAGCCAGTTCCACTATCCGTTTTTTATCCGCACTTTTTATACGCAAAACGGACATAGGCCATTTTACAATTCCTGCTTTAACATCTTCAAATCCTTTTATTCGGATTTTCTTTTGAATCGGTGCTTTTGCCATAGGAAAAACATAAGCTCCGCCCTGAAAATGATCATGCGTAAGAATTGAGCCACCTACAATCGGAAGGTCTGCATTACTACCAAGTACATAATGCGGAAACAGGGTTATAAAATCCAAAAGACGCTGGAATGTTTTTTTTGAAATTTGCATCGGAATATGCGAGTCGTTAAAAACAATACAATGCTCGTTATAATACACATACGGCGAATATTGGAACCACCATTTTTCTCCCGCCAGTTCAACAGGAATTATTCTGTGGTTATTGCGGGCAGGATGATTGATACGTCCTGCATAGCCTTCATTTTCTTTACACAACAAACAGCTTGGATAACCAATGTTTTTGGCATTTTTTGCAGCCGCAATCGCCTTTGGGTCTTTTTCCGGTTTTGAAAGGTTTATTGTTATATCCATATCGCCGAATTCGGTTTTACTGATCCATTTTATATCACGGCATATTCTGTATCGCCTTATGTAATCAGTATCCTGACTGAATTTATAAAACCAGTCGGTGGCCCTCATCGGAGAAATTTCATATAATTTATTAAATTTGGCGACAATGTTTGACGGTCTGTCCGTCATTATACCCATGAGTTTTGTATCAAACAAATCCCGTGCAGTTGCACTATCCCCGTTGATAAGTTTTTTTTCAACAGCATACCCAAGAATGTTTTTTAATATATCTTCCAAATCCAATACTTCTACAGTAGGAATATCAGTAACTTGTTCGGGAGATTCAAAACCATCAATCCCAAGTGCAGAAAGTAACTGGTTTTTTACATAAATCAAATCCTGCTTTTCAATCAGTCCTGTTTTGAGTCCATATGAAGCAAGTCTGTTTATTTCATCAAAAATATTCATATTAAATAATATTTTCCTTAAAATAAATATCAATAGGCATATCGATTCTTGGCGGTACCTGCTGATGCAACATACAGTATTGGTATAATTTGTATACCGCTTCAGACCCCTGCTGTTCCGGTCTTTGTCCTATAAGACAGTCTATGCTTCCATCAAGCAATCCTTCTTTGTTCTTTTTAACCAAATCATAACCAATAACGGTAACGCGACTCTTTAATCCCTGATCTACAAGAAAATATGTCGCCAAAGTAACTTCGGCATGAGGAACAAATACACCTTTTAGATCATTGTGCTTTGCAAACAAATCTTTCATAAAGTTATACAATCCGAGATCCGAAATATCTGTACAAATTTCATCAAATACAACAGAGCCTGCATCTTTTTGTATATAATCAGTAAATCCCCGGGTCCTTTCACGAAGGTTATAACCAGCCGAATACATTCTTATACATGCAAATTTTCCGCTATCCTGAAACATACGCATAATTCTTCCGGCACAGTAGCCGCCCTTGTACGGATTCTGCGATATAGTAGTCAATGGTTGCGTAGTGCCGAGCGGTGTATCAATAAACACAAAAGGCTTTTTGCCAAGCTTCGATAAAATTTCCATATGTTCTTCGGGAACAACAGGAGTGGTGATAAGGGCGTCAATCTGATTCTCTGCCATGCTGCCAAAAAAGACAGAGCTTTTTTTTAGGGCATCACCTGCAACCTGACGATCAAAGGTAACCAGAATCAGTTCTATTTTTATCGGACTAAGCTGCGCCACTGCCTGATTCATACCGTCAAAAAGATATCTATAATAATCATCACCTGTCTCAAGGAACGGAAGCAAAACCCCGATTACAAAGGGCTTGTTGCTTTTAAGCTGACTTGCAATAGGATTAGGTTGGTAGCCATATTTATCTATAATAGAAAGAATCAGTTGTTTTGTTTTTTCCGAAACACCTTTTCTATTATGAATGACCCGGTCTACAGTACCTACTGAAACATTTGCATATTCCGCAATCTCTGCCAGTGTCACAAAAAACTCCCTCGTACGTGTTCGTACACGCTAATACAATAACACAACATTTTTAGAAATGCAAATATTTATTTAAAAAAACTTGAAAAATAACAAAAAAATAGAAAATTTAAATAAATTTCACCAAATTTTGAAAATTTTGTTTGACAAATTAGAATATTCAGGTTTATAAATTAAATATAACGTTATCGAACACGATAACTTAGGAGGAACAAAAATGAAAAAATTCGTTTTGGTAATGCTCTTTATTGCAATGGCAATGAGCATGATTTTTGCAGGTGGTTCAAAAGACGCAAAAAAAACTGTTCTTAACAAAGACAAACCGCTCGTATTTTTTAACCGTCAGCCTTCTGACCCTGTAACAGGTTCAATCGACATGGCTGCAATGAATTTCAATGCAAATACCTATTATGTAGGTTTTGATGCAGCCGGTGGTGGTGCTGTACAGGGAAAACTTATCACAGATTTCCTTGCTAAAGCTGATCCTAACAAGATTGACCGCAACGGTGATGGAATTATCGGTTATGTACTTTGCATCGGCGACGTAGGACACAACGACTCTAAAGCTCGTACAGAAGGTATCCGCAAAGCTCTTGGAACATGGAACGGATCAACAGACCCTACAGTAAAAAAAGAAGGTTCTGTAACGGTTGGGGGAAAGAAATTCAAAGTAGTAGAACTCGAAGGTAAAGCTATGACTGGTACAGACGGTTCTACATGGAACGCAAACGCTGCTACAGAAGCAATGGGTGGATGGGCAACAAAATTCGACAAAGCTATTGATCTTGTAGTTTCTAACAATGACGGTATGGCAATGGGTTGTCTCCAGGCATCAAACTACCCTGCAGGTGTTCCGATTTTCGGTTATGACGCAAACGCAGACGCTGTTGAAGCTATCGGCGCAGGCAAACTTTTCGGAACAGTATCACAGAACGTAGATGCACAGGCTGCAGGAACTCTTCAGGTTATCCGCAACCTTCTCGACGGACTCACAGGTTCTGACGTATATACAAAAGGTTTCTCAGTACCAGACCAGTACGGAAACAAAATTACACCTGAAGTACAGTACAAAGCTGATCAGCGCGGACTTTTCGCACTTAACGGTCCTGTAGATCCTTCCAACTGGAAGTCATATACAGAAGGCAACCGCGATGCAGGTATCAAACAGACAACAGCAGCAAAGAAAAAGGTTATCCTTACAATCTATAACTCAGCAGATAACTTCCTTTCTTCAAGCTATGTTCCTGCTCTTAAATACTATGCACCTCTTATGGGTATTGATCTTACTATCGTACAGGGTGACGGTCAGTCTGAAGCAAGCTGCCTTGACAAGTTTACAAACCTTGGAAACTTTGATGCATATGCAATCAACATGGTTAAAACAAACTCTGCAGCAGACTACACAGACAAACTTAAATACTAATTTAACCTTTACCTGATATTCAGGTCTTAAGAGCCTGTAGAAACACTGCTTAAAGTTTTTACAGGCTCTTTTTTTAATACCATAAGTTGAAAAACTGCAGTATAATGGGAATTATTATGAATGATACGGTACTTGAAATAAAAAACCTCTCTAAATCATTTGCAAAAAATACGGTTCTCAACGGTATCAATTTTTCCGTAAAAAAAGGCTCTGTAATGGGGCTTATGGGAGAAAACGGCGCAGGCAAATCAACAATGATGAAGTGCCTTTTCGGTATTTATGCAAAAGATGAAGGACAGATTTCCCTTTTGGGAAAACCAATCGATTTTAAGAGTCCAAAAGAAGCTCTCGAAAACGGTATTGCAATGGTTCATCAGGAATTGAACCAGTGTCTTGACCGGACTGTTACCGATAACCTTTTTCTTGGACGCTATCCCAAAAAATTTGGGGTTATCGATGAAGCAAGAATGGAAAGAGAAAGTAACAAACTCTTCTCTTCGCTCAATATGAACATCAACTGCAGAACTATTATGAGAACGATGTCAGTTTCTCAAAGACAAATGGTAGAAATTGCAAAAGCAGTTTCTTACGATGCAAAATTGATTGTTCTTGATGAGCCGACTTCTTCTTTGACAGAAAATGAAATAAAAAAATTGTTTTCCATCGTAAACGACTTAAAAAGCAAAGGCGTTTCCTTTGTCTACATTTCACACAAGATGGATGAAGTTTTTGAAATCTGTGACGAAGTTTCTGTACTTCGTGACGGAAACATGGTTTTGACAAAACCAGTTAAAGATACGGACATGAATGAGCTTATCTCTGCAATGGTCGGACGATCACTGGATAAGCGATTCCCGGATGTAGACAACAATCCGGGCGATATATATTTTGAAGTAAAAAATCTTACAACCAAATACGATCCCGTTCTTGAAGACATCTCCTTTTCAGTAAAGAAAGGCGAAATCTTTGGTCTGTATGGACTCGTAGGTGCAGGACGAAGCGAGCTGCTTGAATCCCTGTTTGGTGTACGTACAATCGCTTCGGGAGAAATAGTACTCGACGGCAAACCTCTGAGATTTAATAGCAGCAAGGACGCAATGGCTTACAACTTTGCGCTGGTCACGGAAGAGCGAAAGCTGAACGGAATGTTCGGCAAGGACACCATCAAGTTCAATACTGTTATTACAAACCTCGAAGAATACAAAACAAACGGTATCATTTCCGAGCGCAAAATGGCTGAAGCAGCTAATCGCGAAGTAAAGCAGATGAGAACAAAATGTACTTCGATAGAAGAAAACATCACGGCACTCTCCGGCGGAAACCAGCAAAAGGTTATTATCGGAAAATGGCTGGAACGCAAACCGGATATTTTCCTGATGGATGAACCGACACGAGGTATTGATGTTGGTGCAAAATATGAAATCTACCAGTTGATTATAAAAATGGCAAAAGAGGGCAAAACAATTATCGTAGTTTCGAGTGAAATGCCTGAAATTCTCGGTATCACAAACAGAATTGCCGTTATGTCAAATCATCGGCTGGCAGGAATCGTAAATACAAAAGAAACTAATCAGGAAGAGCTTTTGCGTCTTTCTGCTAAATATCTATAAGGAAGTAATATATGGCAGATTTTAATACAGAAATAGAACAGTTGCAGGCAGAAAGCCTCAAACAGCTTGAAAAAGACATCGCATCAAAAAGCATAAAACCGCTCGAAGAAAATGAAGTCCTAAAAAAATACTCAGAGAGGCTTGCCGAACTCCGCAAGGACTCATCTCACAAAGCAGAAGCCAAAGAGCTTTCTAAAAAAGCAGTAGCTTTTGCAAACACTGTTTCTGATGCTTATATTAAACAGGTAAACGAAGAACAGTCCGCACTCGAAGCAGAATGCCGGACAAACTACAAAAAACGCATCGCAGAAATTAAAGCTGCAACAGTCGACCGCGTTTCAAAGCTTACCAAAAAAGAAGAAATCAATGTAGCTAAATACGAAGGCGAATCAGCACTCTTTGATGCTAAAAACAAATTCCAGACGGAAATCGCAAAATACAAGAGTGTCAAAAATCAGGCCTACATTGATCACGTTATGTTCAACCGTGCCCTCCGTGACGGAAAGACAAACTTTAAAGAAAACATGACCATGAACTTTATGAACTACATCTACAACTTTACGATGTCAAAGTTCCTGCTCGAAAACGGACTGTATATCGCAATCCTCATTTTCTTTATTGTCTGTGTAATCATCGCACCGCTTTCCGGCAACGGACAGCTTTTTTCATTACCTAATATTTTAACAATCCTTGAACAGTCATCAACAAGAATGTTCTATGCACTTGGTGTTGCAGGACTAATCCTCATAGCCGGTACAGACCTTAGTGTTTGCCGTATGGTTGCGCTCGGTGCCGTAACAACCGGACTTATCCTTCATCCAACGAAAAATATCGTCACATTCTTCGGTATGGAACCATGGGATTTTACAGGACTTCCGATGGCAGGTCGCCTTGCAATGGCACTTTCTCTTTCAATTGCACTCTGCGTAATGTTCAGTTGTTTTTCAGGCTTTTTTACGGCAAAGTTCAAAATCCACCCGTTTATTTCAACACTTTCTTCACAGCTCATCATCTATGGTCTTTTGTTCTTTGGAACAAGCGGTACACCGGTCGGCTCAATCGACTCAAATATCAAAGACCTTATCGGAGGACGTTGGATTCTCGGTGTAGTCAACGGTAATCTGATTACGTTCCCAAAACTGATAATACCTGCAATAATCGCCATATTTGTCGCCTGGTTCATTTGGAACAAGACCACATTCGGCAAAAACATGTATGCGGTCGGCGGTAATGCTGAAGCTGCTGCAGTAAGCGGAATCAACGTATTCGGCGTTACAATGGGCATCTTCATCATGGCTGGTATTTTCTATGGTTGCGGTGCATTCCTGGAAGCATTCCGCGCAAATGCAAGTGCCGGAACAGGACAGGGCTTTGAGCTTGATGCCATTGCAGCCTGTGTTGTAGGCGGTATCTCATTCAACGGCGGTATCGGTAAAATCCGTGGTGCAGTAATAGGTGTAATCATCTTTACAGGCCTCACATACTGCCTTACATTCCTTGGAATCGATACAAACCTCCAGTTTGTTTTCAAAGGTTTCATTATCATAGCAGCTGTTGCCCTTGATAGCGTTAAATACTTAAAACGCAAATAAATAAACAGTTTGCCTGCAATTTCATAGCAATATGGGATTGCAGGCTTTTTTTTAATAGTGCCAATCGCCTTCTTTGTAAATTTCTTCATACAGAAAAGCGGCACGAAATCTTTTTTTGAGTTATCGCTTTGTTTTGATGGTTGCAGCAAACGCGCTGTTGCAAAGCCCGAGAACTGCTGAAACAATGAATAATGTTTCAATTCCAAGGGCTTTCCAAATCCAGCCTCCAAAAAGGGCAATCAATATGGTTATAAGATGATTTACAGAAATGCCGGTAGAGATAGTCTTTTTCATCTCTTCTCGGCTGTCGCTTATATCCTGCACATATACGTTTGATGCCATCGATGCAAGCGAAATAACTGAATCGAGCACATAATTTACGCAACAGACAATAAATGCAATATTCCGTGGAAAGATGTGATGCGCAAATCCGTAAAAAAAGCAAACAATAACGAGAATAAGAGTATCACTTATCATTACAATTTTGTATCCGATCGTATCAATCAATTTTCCAATTTTCGGACTAAGAAAAAAACACAATATTGCAGAAACAGCGAAAAGCAGACTTATGGTCGAAGTATTCGCCCCATAAAACAGAATGAGCACATACGGTCCAAATGTAAAGAATACCTGCTTCCGCGCTCCGTAAAAAACTTCCAGCATATAATATTTGACAAACTTTTTCCTAAAATAAAACCGCTGTTTTGTGGTATCCGCGGCACTTTTACCGTGAAGCCTGAATGAAAAAAGCATGCTGACAGCAAAGATACAGGTTGAAACAACAAAAAACGGTTTGAACGGTGCTTTACCCGAAATCAATGCAAAAGCTACAATGACAACAGCATATCCTGCAAGAGTTCCTATTTGGTATGTCGCATTCTGATGTCCAAGTGCTACACCGCTTTTTCCTGATTGAGAATATTCCAGTGACAGTGTATTTTTCATTCCAAGCTGAATATGCTCACCCAACGAATACAGACATACAGCCAAAATAACAAAAACTTGCACAGGCGGAACAAGTGAAAGCATCGCCATTCCTGCACAGGCTATAATTGCACCCATTTTGTACAATCGTTCAGCAGAAAATGAATAAAAAGCAGCAAGTATAAAAACCAAAAGAAAGCCAGGTATTTCACGGAAGAATTCAGCAAGCCCACGCTCAAATTCCTGCATTTTGACAATTTCCGCCATATAATTGTCTATCATTCCTTTGTATATACCGTAAGCAAGACCGGAAAAGGCAAGTGAAGTAAAAAACAATTTCCAGGGCGAATCTTCCCGAAATGCGAATTTCAATTTATTTAGCATATTATTATTTACAACCTTACAGTATCATTTTCTGTAAGTTTATTAAACAGGGACTATCTTCCTTTGATTTCTTCTGCTTTTGCGGTGAGAACTTCCTGCATTTTTGGAACATTGTTCCTGTACTGGTCGATGATCCGTACAAATACAGAACCGGCAACAACTCCTTCCGTATATTGTTCCAATGCATCCGCCTGTTCTCCTGTGCTTATGCCGAAGCCGCCGTAAATGTGCGGAATAACACCGTCTTTATTCGGTTTTGCAAGCCTTTTAAGAAAGCTGATTGTTCCGTCATCTATTGTTGTTTTTGAACCAGTAATACCGGCTCGAAGTGCCGCATAAATCGTGCTGAATCCCTTGTCGAGAAGCGTACTCATACGCTTTTCGCTCATACTGGGGGCCGCAACCGGAATCTGCTCCATTCCGTATTTGGAGCATGCCGCACCAAGCCCCTCATCGCAGTCAAAAGGTAAATCAGGAATAATCATCGCCGAAACACCTGCAGCAGCCGCTTTTTTGCAGAACGAATCAACACCCGGCGTTACAATAAGCGAACAATATGACATCAGCGCAATTTTTACGTTTGGGAATGAGCTGTGCAGTTTGGCTATAAAATCAAGCCCGTCTTTTGTCGTGGCACCGGAAGAAAGAACCGTTGAACACGCATTCTGAATAACGGGACCGTCCGCATTCGGATCTGAAAAAGGCAGCTGGATTTCAAGTATATCGGTTCCGCCCGCGACAAGCGCCTGTGCAGCCGCAAAAGATGTTTCGGGCGTGGGATAATTTGCAACAAGATGTGACATTAACTTTCTCATATGATTCCTCACTGTGCTTCGTGTACGTTTGTGTTGTTTTCGAGCCGGAACAATTCCGAACGGAGAAAATCCTTCCATTCTTCAGGACGGAAAACCGGCGATGTGATGAACACATCCTTGTCACCGCGTCCGCTCATATTGATGATAATAGCTTTGTCTTTTGGAACTGACGGTGCGAGCTTGAGCGCATATGCCGCTGCGTGAGCGCTTTCGAGCGCCATTAATACTCCTTCGTTTTTGGCAAAATGTTGTACTGCGTTAAGTGCTTCGCTGTCAGTAATCGCGGCGAATGTAATTCGTCCGGTTTTGCCCATCATTGCAAGCTGCGGAGAAATACCAAGATAGTCAAGTCCGGCAGAAATAGAACTTGTCTTTTGAGCCTGGCCGTCATCGTCCAAAAGAAAGCGGCTCTTATAGCCCTGCAGGATTCCGTCACGCGCAGCAGTTCCAGCCATACGGCAAGCGTTATTCCCGATTTCAGGACCAGTGCCGCCCGCTTCCGCACCATA
The DNA here is from genome assembly GCA_016285185.1 of Spirochaetota bacterium. Classification (GTDB taxonomy): domain Bacteria; phylum Spirochaetota; class Spirochaetia; order Treponematales; family Treponemataceae; genus UBA1240. Next base: position 2,194 of record JAEEQG010000095.1, on the reverse strand, counting down.
CAATTTTACGCTTGTGTCATCAAAGAACGGCGCAAAAAAACCGCTTGCGTTCGAACCGCCGCCTACACAGGCAACCAGTGAATCAATTTTTATATTGCGTTCTGCACACTGCTGCTTTACTTCATCACCGATTACAGACTGAAATGTACGTACCATATCGGGGAACGGCGCAGGACCAAGCGCAGAACCAAGACAGTAGTGCGTTGTTTCAAAATTAGCAGCCCAGTCACGCATTGCTTCGTTTACAGCATCTTTAAGTGTGCGGCTGCCGTTTTTTACAGGAACAACCTTTGCGCCGTATAATTCCATCGCGGCAACATTCGGTTGCTGGCGGCGCACGTCAACTTCACCCTGATAAACGACACATTCCATACCGAGCCTTGCACAGGCTGCCGCTGTTGCAACCCCGTGCTGACCGGCACCTGTTTCCGCGATAATACGGGTTTTACCCATTTTTTTTGCAAGAAGAACCTGTCCGATTGCGTTGTTTATCTTGTGTGCACCGGTGTTCGCAAGTCCTTCCAACTTTATGTATACCTGCCCGCCGCCAAGCATCTGCGTTGTTTTTTCCGCAAACAAAAGCGGTGTTTCTCTACCGATATAGTCTCTGCGCAAAATCCGAAGTTCCTCAAGAAACGCCGGATCCGCCATATATTTGTTAAATGCATTTTCAAGTTCGTCAACAGCAGCCCGTAAAACTTCGGGAATAAACTTTCCGCCGTATTCGCCGAAAAAGCCGTTTTCTGATGTGTTATACATGTTGTTCTCCTATCAAATCCTTTTCAGGTTCGCAAAAAACTGTTTCATTTTTTCAGGATTCTTGATTCCAACAGAATCCGCATCCTCTATTCCGCTGCTTACATCAACCAATTCAGGGTGGAACTGTTCTACAAGTTCAGCCGCGTTTTCCGGTACAATACCACCTGCAATCCACAGAGGCAGAGCTTTATTGTAAGAATGTGTTCTGCAATCCTGCAAAATACGCGGTTCTCCGTATTTTACAAGTGAACGGACTGGGTTTTCTTCAATATTTAACTTGGAAGTTACCGCAAAATAGTGCGGAATTCCCAGCATTTCAGACGGAACATCCTCATATTTAATGCCGTGGAATTGAATCATATCAAGTATACCGCTTTTAACCAGTTCAACTGCTGTTTTCGCCTCGGATGAATGAGGATCAGTAACAACCGCAACCTTAAATGCTTTCACAGCTGAAAGACAATCCTTAATTGCATCAAACCGCTTCCCACACACATTCCGCGCAAAACCGTCCGCAAACACAAAACCTACAAAATCAGCACCGAGCGAATCTGCAAGCAGAACATCCTCTTTGCGTGTAAGTCCGCATATTTTTACAAGCGGTTTTTGTTCCGAGCGCAAATCGATTTTTTCCGCAAGATGCAACAGCATTTTACCGTAATTGTTTTGGCCTGCGGAACTAAAAGACTGAATAAAGCCACCCGCTTTTTGAGGATTGCGTACGGCAAACTCACCCAGCAGAATTCCGGTAAATCCCATTGCAGCGATATGAGCCGCAGCTTCCGGAGTTTCAATACCACTTTCAAAAATAACATTACCGCCAAGCTTGTTTTTGAGCATGGCAGGAACAAGCAAATCAATCGTAAAATCCTTGAGATTACGCGAATTAACACCACAGACGATTGTATCGCCAAAGTCCTTTTTGACTTGCAGAACCTTATCCGCATCTTCAACTGTACGTACTTCAACAAGTGCCCGAATACCGAGCTTTGAGCATTTTGCCGTCATGTAACGTAGCTTTTCAAGTGATAAGATTCCCGCTATCAACAGAACGGCGTCCGCTCCACAATGATATGCAATATCGATTTCTTCTTCTTCCAGCAAAAAATCCTTTCGCAACACGGCAACATCGGGAATCGCTGCACAAATATTCATCAAATCGTTCAGAGAACCTTTGAAATAATGAGGCTCTGTCAGGCACGAAACAGCCGATGCTCCGTTCTGTTTGTATAGCAGTGCAGTTTCGACAGGGTCGAGGTTCGGAGCTATGTCGCCCTTAGAAGGGCTTGCCCGTTTTATTTCAAGGATAACGCCTTTTTGCACCATAAACGGATTGATTTTTCGTGTACGCTGCTGAGGTACATTGCAACCGAACGTAAATCCGAGTTTTTGTGCATCACGCTTTTTGGCTTCAACAATTTCCGCAATAATGTTG
>JAEEQG010000094.1 GCA_016285185.1 Spirochaetota bacterium | reverse complement strand
TTTGCCGTTGTTGCTCCAATTCCACAATCATCCGCAAGATTCTGAATATTAAGCAGCTGACCTATTCTTCCGGCACAAAGTTTTACAAATCTGGTAAATGTTTCCAGATTACCAATATTTTTAAGCTGCCGGACATCGCGTTCAACATAAAGTTCTATATAATCCTTATAGAATTGTTCCGGCGGAATATGACTATTAAAAATACGAGGATATCCTCCTGTAAAAATCTGCTCATTAACAGAAGCAGGAAGAACCCCGCCATTTTTTTGTTCTTCATAAGAAAGGGGAAGAAGCTTTAATACTGAAGTTCGTCCTGCAAGAGACTGAGATATAGATTCCATCATATTTAAATTCTGAGAACCAGTAAGAATATACATTCCATTTTTATTTTTTGAATCGATATGAGTTTGCAAATATGAAAATAATGGCGGAACCCGTTGCGCTTCATCAATAATTGTATGTTCTGAATAAGTTTTCAAAAAGCCCCTGCAATCATTTTGACAAAAAGAACGCATTTCTGGATCTTCAAGCGAAACATAATCCCAGTCTGAAAATAAATTTTGCACAAGAGTTGTTTTTCCAGATTGTCTTGGACCAGTAACGGTTACAACAGGATACATAGAAAGTAGTTTTTTTAAATGTGAAGAAATGTCTCTTTGAATCATGATTACAGTATACTAGACAAATCCACTTTTGAAAAGTGGATTTGTCCAAAGTTATCAATAATGCTATAACCTACTTTGCCTTATAGTAAAACATTGCATCTGACAATCCCAACTTATCAGACATTCCCAATCTTTCACTTAACTTTACACCATCGCAAGAAGCCCTTACTGCGGTTGAAAAAGCTGACATCTCAATGGCAAAGCTACCTATGTTACTTAGCCCTAAAGGAGTTCTCTCCTTTAGGGCTTTTTTTACATGCAGGCAAAGCATGATTACAAATCAGAGACAAAAGACAAGATAAAAAAAATAGACTAAACGCGCTTTTTGTAGGATAATTACCACATGAGACTTTTGAAAATCTGTTTTATCGTTTTTACATGCCTTTTGCTTTTGTTTAGTTGTACAAAAGAAGAAGAACTCGAACTTGCCGAAATTGAACGGCTGCTTGCAGAAAACGAGTTTGAACTTATAGGCAAAACCACCAGCAGACCGGGGCAGGGCCAGACATTTGTTGACGGCAAACTTGGCGGAATATCGAACGAGTCAATCATCAACGACCCAAAAACATTCAATCAGCTTATCGCTGAACGTGACAACACCAGTAACTCCATAATAGAACAAACTTTGGATTATCTTTCGGACTACGATACTTTTACACGTGAATGGAAACCACACGCAGCCTTTTACGAAATAGAAACCGATACCGCAAAAAATACGCTCACTGTGCATTTCACGATAAGAGACGATCTTTTTTGGACTTATCCCAACAACGACAAAAAAATACCGGTTACATCCGACGATTTTGTATTCTGGTATAACGAAATTGCAGGTGACCCTGAGTTTGCCTCGAGCGGATACTCCGGTCAGTGGGTTACTCTAGAAAACGGCGAAGAAGCGCACATTGACTGCATAAAAATAGACGACAAGCATTTTGACTTTATTTTTCCGCGGATTGTTTCGGACCCGCTGCTCGCAACAAACATGTGTCTCTGCCCGTCGTTCATTTACAGACCTGCAAAGGAAAAAGGCGGTATTGAAGGCGTAAAGAATCTTTTCAGCATCAACTGTGATCCCAAAACAATACCCTCATGCGGAAAATGGTACATTACCGATTATGTTCCCGCCCAGAGACTTGTTTTTACGCGTAACCCAAATTATTGGGAAAAAGACGAAAAAGGCGTTTCAATCCCCTATTACGAAAAAATGATTTACCAGATAATCGGCGATCAGAATACGGATTACCTTTTGTTCACACAGGGAAAAACCGAAGCCTACGTACCGCGCCCCGAAGAATACAACGACGTTGTCAACAATCAGGATAGTGATTACACTGTTTTTAATGCGGAAGGTTCAATGGGGGCTTCCATGTGGATTTTTAACCAGAATCCGGTAAACAGCGACCAGCCTTTTTATGAATGGTTTACAAAAAAGGAAGTACGGCAGGCGATGAGCTGTCTTTTGAATCGCGACAGAATCATTACACAGACTTACCGTGGACTTGCAGAACCCAAATATGATTTTTTTCCGGAAGTAAATCCTTTTTACAATCCGGATATTACACTTCAATATAAATATGATGCTAAAAAAGCGGAAAAACTGCTTAAAAGCGCCGGTTTTACAAAAAAGGACGGCTTGTTTTATGACGGAAAGGGAAACAAACTTGAATTTGACCTGATGATTGCGGCATCAAACACCGTTGTAAACGATATTGCACAGATTATTGCGGATGAGTGTTCCAAAGTCGGGGTTACAATAAACATACGGCAGACTGATTTTCAAAAGATTGTGGAAATGCTTACTTCTACCTATGACTGGCAGAGTGTAATAATCGGTCTGGGAACAAACCTGTTCCCGTCTCAGGGAAGCAACGTATGGCCGAGCGACGGAAACCTGCACGCCTGGTATCCGTTGCAGGAAAAACCAGCAACTGAGTGGGAGGCACGTATTGACGAGCTTTACAACGAAGGCTGTTACACAAATGACCATGATGCGGCAAAACCCATCTGGGACGAGTATCAGCGGATTCTGTTGGAACAATGCCCTGTTATTTATCTTGTAAGGTCAAGAAACTTTTTTGCAATAAGAAACAAGTGGGATCTTTCAAATGTCTATTACGACAACAGGAACGGGGCAATGACGGATCACATTTTTATAAAAGAATAATGGTATGAAATTAAAACAATTTATTTACACAGTAAAAGAAACTATCACAGCTCCCTGGAAAGCGTTCCGGCACAAGGCGCCGCTAACTTCTTTCATAACAGGCAGACTCATAACAATGATTGTTCTGCTGTTTTTGCTCGGTCTTGCTCTTTTTGGGCTGATGGCTCTTGCCCCCGGCGACATTGTTGATCAGATGATGACGCAGCAGATTTTTTCAAGTACGGAAGCAGGTGGTAAAGGCGGATCGTCAGCGGCAAATAACGCCGGTAAAGACAGCCAGTTTTCGCAGAACCAGATTGAACAGCTGCGCGCAGAATTCGGTCTTGACCAGCCGTTTTACGTTCAGTATTTCAAGTGGCTCAACAGGGTCCTTGTTCATCACGATTTGGGAACAAGCCTTATTTCCAGAGCACCGGTAAGTTTTTTGATAAAAAGCCGTCTTTGGAATTCGATTCTGCTCAACTTGATTTCGCTGGTATTCATAACGCTGTTTTCATTTCTGCTTGGTATTTACTTTTCCAGCAAGGCAGGAACAAAAACGGATACTGCCGCCACATTCTTTGCTCTGTTTTTTCATGCGTTTCCGGGAATTCTGCTGCTGATTCTTTTGCAGTTATTCGCTTCGGTAACAGGATTTTTTCCTGTAACGGCTTATCCTGATTTTGTCTTTCACGAAGCACCGCAGAAGTTCATATTCAGTTATATGCACCATATTTTTCTGCCACTTTTGGCATCGTTTCTCGGGGGTGTGGGCGGTACAATGCGCATGATTCGCGCCACGATGCTTGACCAGATGGGGATGCCGTATATTTTTGCGCTGCGTTCCCGCGGAATAAGCGAAAAACGCGTTTATCTGAATCACGCTTTCCGTAACACGCTTAATCCGTACATAACAGGAAGCGCGAACCTGCTTGCAAGCCTTTTCAGCGGTTCTCTGGTTCTTGAGATTATCTTTGCCTACCCCGGCATAGGGCGGCTTATGTATGAGGCTGTTCTGCAGGAAGACATAAACCTTGTACTTGCAAACAGTATGTTTATTTCGGCACTGGTTCTGGTTGGAATGGTAATCAGCGATATTCTGCTTGCAATCGCGGATCCGCGAATCAGGTATGCGTAAAAAGGTAAACAGGAATAGAATATGAAACAGTTTTTTGATTTTTTAAAAACAAAACCCTTAGCATACTTATCCGTAATCATTTTGATTATTCTGTATCTGTTCATGATATTTGCGGAATTTGTTGCACCCTACCCTGCAACCCTTACACACGAAAACAACACTTATCATCCCGCAAACATACAGCTTAAAGCTTCCGGTATAAAAGTGCGCGAATACCGCGTTCTTAACAAAACAAACTGGAAGTACGCAAGAGTAAAGGACGAATTTACAATTCACAGTCTAAAGTTCTTCGTTAAAGGCAGTCCTTACAAATTATTCGGTTTTATACCGTGCGACCGCCATCTGTTCGGCTCAAGTTCCGAATACACTGCCTATCTTTTGGGTGCTGACCATCTTGGAAGAGATTTGTTCAGCCGTATCGTTTACGGCAGCAGGATTTCGCTCACAATCGGTTTTGTGGCAACACTTATCTCGTTTTTACTGGCGGTTCTTTTTGGCGGAATTTCGGGATATTTTGGCGGAACAACAGATTGGACAATAATGCGTATATCCGAATTTTTTATGCTTATACCTAGCCTGTATTTTATCCTGTTTTTGCGCTCACTTTTGAACACAAAAATGGACAGCGGTACCTCATATATGATAATAACGCTTATTCTTTCGCTTGTAGGCTGGCCGGGCTGCGCGCGTACAATCCGCGGTCTGGTTCATTCCATAAAGAGGGAAGAATTCATTATGAATGCTGAGCTTGAAGGAGTACCACCGGTAATCGTAATTTTCAGGCATATTATTCCGCAGGCAGCAAGCCTTTTGATTGTAAGTACCGCATTATCGGTTCCAGGTTTTATTATGAGCGAAACAACTCTTTCGTACCTCGGACTTGGTATCAGCGATCCTGCCGTCAGCTGGGGTTCACTTATAAACCGCGACATTTCAACGCTGTCAAACCTACGTAGTTTTCCATGGCTTTTGTGGCCTGTACTCATGCTGCTGCTCGTAACACTTGCGTTCAATTTTCTCGGTGATGCATTGCGCGATTTTTACGATCCATATAATGCCATTTTCAAGCGTAGAAAATTAAGTAAGAAAGCTGTGGAACAAACCATTTCGCCAAAAACTGAACAACAGATTGAGGAAGACCCGAATACTCTGCTTTCAGTACAGAATCTGAGCGTAACGTTTCAGATTTTGCGGGGAACTCACTGGATTCCGGTATATGCTGCACGTAATGTTAGTTTTTCGCTGAAACGTGGTGAAATTCTAGGGCTTGTAGGTGAATCGGGAAGCGGTAAATCCGTTTCTACAACGGCAATTCCGGGATTGCTGCCTGCAAATGCAACTGTTTCTGGCAAAATCCTGTACGATGGCAAAGATTTGCTGCAATTACCGCAGAACGAGCTTAGAGCATATCGCGGTAAGAAAATTGCACTTATTTTTCAGGAACCGGGAAGGTCGTTTGACCCGCTGCAAAATATCGGAAACGTTTTTATGGAAACATTTAAAGTTTTTGCCCCCGAAATAACAAAATCCGAATCTGACAAACGCGCTGTAGAACTTTTTACTGAAGTAGGTCTTCCTGACCCAGAAGGACGGCTCAAAGCTTATCCGCATCAATTCAGCGGCGGACAGCTGCAAAGAATTGGAATTGCGCTTGCCCTTGCTCAGAACTGCGAGCTTTTGATTGCGGATGAACCGACAACCGCACTTGATGTAACAATCCAGGCACAGATTGTTTCGCTTCTTCTTAAACTAAAAGAAGAACGAAAACTTTCTATTATATTTATAAGTCACAACATAAATCTTGTGGCACAAATTTCGGACAGAATCGCAGTTATGTACGGCGGCAAAATAATGGAAGAAGGTACTTCCGAGCAGATAATGAATCGTCCACTTCATCCGTATACACAGGCACTTGTAAAGGCAATGCCGGAATTTGGCAGTCATTGTTCTGAAACACAGATGATTTCTATTCCCGGACGTGTTACAGATCCGGCAAATCCTGAACCGGGATGTCCATTTTACCCGCGATGCGCTTATTCCGCGGATGAGTGCCAAAAACCGGACATACAGTGTCACAAAGTTCTCGAAGCTGAACAAAGGAAACTGAAATGAACATAATAGAAGTCCAAAATATTTCAAAGCAGTTCAACCTTGAAGCCGGTTTTTTCGCAAAAAACAAAAACAAAGTTTATGCGGTAAATGATGTATCTTTTTGTATTGAACGCGGTTCAACCTACGGAATTGTTGGCGAATCCGGCTGCGGTAAAACAACTACGGCGCGCATGATTATACAAATGTACAGACAGACCGAAGGAAGCGTTATTTATACGGACAAGGCCGGGACTGAACACAAAGTTGAAAATTTCAGCAAAAAAGATTTGCGCGGTTACCGCGAAAAGATAAAGTACATTTTTCAGGACCCTGCCCGTTCGCTTAACCCGCGTATGAGTGTTTTTGATGTTATGACGACAGGCTTGCGCTATTCTTCGCTGTGGAAAGACAAAAAAACTGCCAGAGAATGCGCTGAAAGCATCATTCAGGAAGCAGGCCTTTCTCCGGAAGATTTGAACCGCCGCCCCGCAGAGTTTTCGGGCGGACAGCGGCAGCGCATTTCGATTGCACGAGGGCTTATAATGAACCCTGAGCTTTTAATATGTGATGAAGTTGTTTCCGCGCTTGACGTAAGTATTCAGGGACAGATTATAAACCTTTTGAGCTACTTAAAGCAAAAGCACAACCTGAGTTACGTATTCATCACGCACGATTTGAAAATCGCCTGTTATTTCTGTGACGTAATAGGCGTTATGTACCGCGGCTTTTTGGTTGAAGAAGCGCCTGCAAAGGACTTGTACAAAACCGCCGTGCATCCATACACAAAGTTGCTTTTTGCAGGCGCAAAAGGCGAGCTTACAAACTCAAATACCGAAGTAAAGTCTACTCTTTCAGCGGAACAGTGCTGTCCGTTTGCATACCGCTGCCCCAGGGCAACCCAAAAGTGCCTGGAACAGATACCGGAATTTGTAAACCTGTCGGACAATCACAAGATCCGCTGCTGGAACATTTAGTATATCAGGATCCGGTCCCGTCGTACTTGCGTGCGCCTAGCATCCAGAACTTGTAGCTCAGGTAAAAGAATACAAGACCGATTAACGGTGAAAGCCATGAAAGCAGAGGAACGTTTTCGGGCCGCAGTACAACAAGTGCCGGATAATACGCTATAAACGCAATCGGAATCACAAATGTAAAAATGATTCTGAACAACGTGTTAAAAATACTCGCCGGATATTTTGCAAAATCCTTAAAACGGAACATAATTACCATCACATAACCCGAATTCTGAATCCAAAAGCATGTAGCAGCCGCAAAGTTCATTATGGCAATCATAAAAAGCGATGCCGCAAAAAGCAACAGCATAGTCATAAGCACAGTACCAGCTGTTACGGGCAGTGAAAGATGATGCCACGCATAAGCAAGTGTTCCGATTCCGAACGCAAGTTGCCCAAGTCCCTTTACATCAAAAACTTCCGAGATAAAATAGAAGAAAATGTTTATAGGTCTAAAACAGTATTTAATAAAATCACCTGATTTTACAAGGAACCGCAGATTCCAGTTGTTGTCAAAAAAACACTGTACCGGTGTGAGCGCCACAAGCGAAAAACCGTACAAAAAAAGCATTTCATACATTGTCCAACCATTTATGGAAGGAAAGTTCCGGAACAATATATAGAATGTTACAAATCCAACCAGGTTCGAAACAATCATGCCTATTGTGGAGATTACAAAGTCTGCACGATAGCTCATCTTGCTCTTCAGGTCCTGCACAAGGATTTTTCCGTAAATATCCATATAAAACTTTAAGCCGCGTCTATTTGCAGTCATTTTTAGCCTCCGTTTACAGTAATTTTTTTGATTGACACACCCCAGAACAGGTTTCCTGCGGCTGTCAGCGTAATGCACCATGCAAACTGAAGCAAAAGCGAAACCACAAGACCTGTGCCGAATGTGTATCCGTCTTTTTGCAAAAGCACATTGAGCGGTGTATCATAAATACAGCGGAAAGGAAGATACTGCACAACCGTCCGCAGACTCTCGGGGAAAAAAGCAAGCGGAATTGATGCACCCGAAAGCAGAAGAACAACACATTCCTTTACCATGTTGATTCCCCATGTGGATTCGGTGTAAAGACAGATTGTCGCAACAAGCATGTCAATGCTGAAGTTTATTACAAGCGCCATTGCGACCGAAACTACAAAGAAAAGCAAGTTGATTCCAAGAGCTATGCTTCCATGTGTCAGAATATCGATTATGATGAAAGTCGGCATAAAAGTAAGAATGAACGACATTACGTTTTCGCCGAAATATGACCAAAAGCTGTATCTGCGGAAATTAACCGGCTTAAGGAGCTTAAGAACGATTCCTCCGGACTGGATTTCGCGGCTCATATCCCACACGATGAACATTTCAAGAAAGTTGAACAATGCGGTCGCAAGCACAAGATAAATCAGAGTGTCGTAAAAAGTCATTCCGTTTACGCAGTCAGTACCGGAAGAAGCGTAAATAGCCTTCCATAAAAAATAGATCAGAACCAGATATATCAGGTTTCCGAAAAGCGTTACAAATGTTCCGAGCCTGTAATGAAGTTTTTCCATCATACCAAGCCGTGTAAGCGCCAGATATTTTCTCATATTTGCAAGCATCCTAATTCTCCATAAGTTTTTTAGAGTTCAAGCCTACGCACTTCTTGCAGCGGCAGCCTCATAGATTTTTTTGATGACTTCCTCGGTGGAAATCTCCTCAAGTTTTATATCCTTGATTCCGCCCGAAGTCTGATACCTGGCAATAACGGACATTACGTCGGTTTTTGTCTCATCAACTACTATTTCCTTCCAGCCAGTACCGTCGATATTAAGGCGCAGTGTGCGGTAAGCTCCAAAATAGTTCTTGAGGTGTTCAATATCGTTGTCATATATCATGCTTCCTCTGTCGATTATGACAATACGCCGGCAAAGTGCGTCTACATCACCCATATCATGTGTGGTAAGGATAACCGTGGTGTTTTTTACCTTATTGAGTCCTTTGATCAGATCACGGATTTTTGCCTTCATCGAGACATCAAGACCGATTGTAGGTTCATCCAGAAAAACAATACTCGGGTTATGCAGAAAAGCCGCAAGAATATCACTCAGAGTGCGCTGTCCGAGCGACATTTGGCGGACAGGCTTGTGCAAAAGGCCTTCAATATCCGCAAGACTCCGGTACAGGTCAAGCATTTCGTTATAGTTGCTGTCGGGAATCATGTATATTTCCTTGAGCAGTTTGAAAGATTCTATCAAAGGCAGTGACCACCACAACTGACTTCTCTGCCCAAAAACAACACCGATATTCTCCGCATTCTTTGTGCGGTTTTTATATGGAATGTTACCATTTACCAAAATCTCTCCGCTTGTCGGTTCAAGTACACCGGTCATCATTTTGATAGTCGTGGATTTGCCTGCCCCGTTCGGGCCGAGGTAACCGACGATTTCTCCGTGTTTTATATCTATGGAAATATTATTGACGGCCGTAACTGTCTTATAATCGTGCGAAAAAAGATCTTTCAGGCTGCCTTTAAGCCCTTCGTGACGATTCAAAACCTTGAAATTCTTAACGACATTTTTCATGACAATAGCATTTTCTTCATTCATAAAAGCCTCCATAACTTTTTATTGAAGTTTATTATGGTTTGGATTATACTTTGTTCATAAATGTAAGAAAATTATTATTTTTACATATTTTTATAACTATTTTACATCTAAAATGAAAAATAGTTATAAAAGCAGGAGCAACGCATATGCAAAAGCCAAAGCGTGGAATAATACTAAAGCGCAAAGACGGGTCGGAAATAGTCAATTATGATGACGATTTGTTTCCTTCCTATATATATGATGGTTATGTTTTTCCCGGCTGCACATGGGAACGCGTTCCACATTATCATGGCGACGTTGAATTTATATCAGTATATTCCGGACGAATGGGTTATTCCGTAGACGGTACAAATATTGAACTAAAAAAAGGCGACACGCTTTTTGTCAATTCCGATAAAATCCACTGGTCTTTTTCGACAGAAAACAATGTAACAAGATACATAATTGCCGTTATGCATCCAAGAATCATCTGTTCCTCATACGCTGTCGAGAGCAAAGCCGTAAAGCCTATAATTACGGACAAGAGTGTACCGTTTATCCATTTTAAGTCGGAAGACTATGATGCGCCTGTTATTCAACAGATTCTGCGCGATATGTTCAAAGATGCACGCGGAAATGAGTTTCTTATCACAAAAGCCTTTTTTGAACTTTGGGATATAATAATGCACCGCTTTACGGACGCATACCGCGTACATATAAGTCACATAGAAGAAGGCGACAGTCACAATACAAAACTAAAAGAGATGATGCTTTACATAGATGAACACTACAACGAGCCGATTACGCTGAAAGATATCTCTGAGGCTGGCTGTGTAAGTCAGAGTCTTTGCAATCAGATTTTCAACAAACTGACTGAAAAGTCCCCGGTAGAATATCTCATGCACTACAGAAGCCGCAAAGTTGCAGACCTGCTGCAAGCCGGCAACATGAGCATGAGTGAGATTGCGGAAGTAACGGGCTTTTCGGGCGCAAGCTATATGGCAGAAACTTTTAAGAAATTCTACAAGATGTCGCCGCGTGATTTTAGAAAAACAGCGGCGAAACACTGATAAACAGTGCAAATGTTTTTAGTATGCCATCTCGTAGATTTTAAGCATTTCGTCATACCCCAGTTTTTTGTAGCCGGCAAGAACACGTTTTTTGCCACGACTGCAACGGAGTGCCAGTTCCGGAATATCTTCCTTTTTTACGGAAAGCTCTCTGAGGCTTACAGGCATCCCTATGGATTTGTAATATTCTTCCTGCATTGAAATGGCTTTTTCGATTGTCGCTTCAGGATGTTCAAAATCTATATCCAAATTCCATACTCGCTGCGAATACTGAAGCCATCGGTTGATATTGGCGGAATAGACAAAGCTTGCCCAGCTGCACCACAACGCGGCGAGACCTGCACCGTGAGCGACTTGCGGATAAATACCGGAAACCTCGTGTTCAAACTGATGAACCGTAAGCTGAAACTCCCTGCCGCACTGTGTAAGACCGTTGTGTGCAAGTGACGATGCCCACATCATATTGGCTCTGGCAACATAGTCCTTTGGATTTGCAAGGCAGTCTTTACCCGCCTTCATCGTGCTTTTAATTACAGCCTCTGCAACAGCATCAGTCAGATAAGTATCTTCACCCGGCATAAAATATCTTTCTATTGTATGCATTGCTATATCAACCGCACCACATGCTGTCTGATACGCATTTACAGAATATGTAAGTTCGGGGTTTTCAATGGCAAAATCCATTCTGTTGCACGGACTTCCGTAGCCATATTTTTCTTTTGTATCCGGATTTGAAATAACACAGGAATTTGACATCTCCGAACCTGCCGCAGCAAGCGTAAGGATTGCACCTTTTTTGAGAGTTTTTACAGGAGAACTCTTCCCCAGTGAAAAATCCCATACATCCACATCAGGATTTGCCGCACCATTTGCAATATCCTTTGCCGAATCAAGTACGGAACCGCCTCCGACAGCAAGAATAAAATCAACACCTTCTTTTTTGCACAGGTCAATTCCTTTGCGGACAAGAGGAAGTTCAGGATTAGGCACAACGCCGCCAAGTTCCACAAAACTGATTTTTTCTTGTTTGAGACTGTCCTCTACTCTGTCCAAAAGTCCGCTTTCCTTTGCAGATTTTCCACCGTAGTGAATCAGAACCTTTTTTGCATTAAAAGCCGCAATAAGCTTTCCGACTTTGAGCTCTTCGTCTTTACCGAAATAAACCTTTGTAGGTGTATCATAAACAAAATTATTCATAATACACATTATAAGTTATAAGAAAAGATTCTGCAAATAATAATTGCATTAATAATCGGACTGACTCCCGCTCTTTACAAATACAATCATTAAAGGTAATCTTTTGCATACAAAACAGGACAATAAATGACATACTTTTATTTTATACGCCATGGTGAGGCTGACTACAGCGAAGCTGAAACAAAAATATACCAGGGATGGGGAATGTGTATGGTCCCGCTTACAGACAAAGGCATCAGTCAGCTTAAAAACGCTGCAAAGGACGAGCGGCTTAGTGATGCACAGATTATCATAACCTCTCCGTTCGGCAGAGCGATGCAGTCAGCGGCAATCCTTTCTAAAGAACTCAACATTGATATAAAAGTAGAAACCGACTTGCGCGAATGGATTTCGGACCTTGATTACAAATGGCTTACAAAAGAGGAAGCCGCCAACCGCCGCAAGCAGATGGACGATACAAACGGCGGCACACAGGGATCTTTGTTTGAGACCGCCGAACAAATAAAACAGCGTGTAAACAACGTGCTTGCAAAGTATTGCAATTATTCCAAAGTCATAGTTGTATGCCACGGCATTCTTATGCAGTATTTTTTGGGAATCGCCCATCCTGAGAACGCACAGATCGAGGAATACGTCAAGTGATAAAAAACATCATCTTTGACCTTGGCGGAGTTCTGGTTGATTTTCATCCGGACAAAACAATGCGCGACATGGGTCTCACGAATGAACAGATACACGAATTGCAGGAAAAAGCTTTTTCACCTTTATGGTCACAACTGGATGAAGGCATTCTTTCCAAAGAAGAAATTTTTGCTGCAATGATACAAAAAGCACCAGATAGTCTAAAAAAAGCAGCGGAAGAATTCCTCTCAAAAAGGATTCTTGATACCGTTTCGTCCCTGCCATATTCGGCAGAATGGCTAAAAAGTCTTAAAGAAAAAGGATACGGCATATATCTACTCACGAATTATCCGGATTTTATGTTCAGTTACCATTGGGAACATACATTCACTTTTACACAATACGTTGACGGTAAAATAGTCTCAGGTGTTGAAAAACTCATAAAACCCGACCACAGGATTTATCGCTGTCTTATGGACAGATACGCTCTTGTTCCGTCAGAATGTGTATTCACAGACGACCTGCTAAAAAATATAGAAGCCGCAAAGGAAACAGGCCTGAATGCCGTTCAGTTTACAAATTATGAAGATGTAAAAAACACTTTTAAAACACAATATTTGCTTTCCTAAGATTATTTTAAGTAAAATTACCTATTTTGACCTAAAAAGAATGGACTTAGAATATTAATAACTCTAAGGAGTTATATATAATAAGGAGAATTATATGAAAAAAATCTTGACAGTCCTCGTTGTTCTTCTTTGTGCTTGCGCTGTAATGTTCACAAGCTGCAGTAAAAAAGAAGAAGTAAAAAAAACTGAAACCAAGACAATCACTTTCTGGCATCTGGATACAACAGATGAACAGCAGGCTGCATGGCGTAAGATTGCTGACAACTTTGAAGCAAAACATCCTGGTGTAAAAATTGAAATTACTTGTCTGGAAAACGAAGCTTTTAAACAGAAAGTAGCTACAGTTATCCAGTCCGGCAACCCACCTGATATTTTCCGTTCATGGGGTGGTGGTGTAATGATCGAGCAGGCTGAAGCTGGAATGCTTCGTGATATTTCAAGCTATGTTTCATCTGGCAACATTTCTAAGATTGGTAAAGGTGCTATGGGTGTTTACGCATTTAACGGTAAACAGTACGGTGCTCCTTACTCACTCGGTACAGTAGGTCTTTGGTACAACACAGCAGTATTCGCAGACTGCGGTCTTACACCAGATGATTTCTCAACATGGTCAAAATTCCTTGCAAGCTGCAAAGTTCTCAAATCTAAGGGATATGCTCCTGTAGCTCTTGGTGAAAAAGAGACATGGACAGGTCACTATTGGTGGACATATCTTGCACAGCGCCTTGGTGGCGAACCGGACTTCCTTGCTGCATACAATGGAACAGGTGCTTTCAACAAAGGTTCATTCCTCAAAGCTATGGAAATGCTCAAAGATTTCACAGCAACAAATCCTTTTCAGGACGGTTTCATGGCTACAACACAGGCAGAACAGGAAGCTCTCGTTGCTGATAGAAAAGCTGCAATGACACTTATGGGTCAGTGGGCTCCTTCAACAGGTAACGACAACGCTACACTCGGTTATAAAGACAAATGGGGTTATATGTCATTCCCTGCAGTAGAAGGCGGAAAAGGTCTTCTTTCTGACACACAGGGTGGTGGTGACGGTTACATCATCGGAAAGAACGCTCCAGATGAAGCTATCGAATTCCTGAAATCTTTCTATGATCCTGAAAACTACGAGATTATCTGTACAAAACTTAATGCTTGTCCAGTTATTCCTGGCTTTGACGGTATGATAGATCCAGTTATGAAAGATGTTGTTCAGGCTGTTAAAGAAGCTGGTTACTATCAGTTGTACTACGATCAGTTCCTCCCGGCAGCTGTAGGTGAAGACATCAAAGCTGCTACAGAAGGCATTTTCGCAGGAACAATGACTCCACAGCAGGCTTGTGACAAGATTCAGAAATCTTGGGAAGCAAACAAATAATTTCTAAAAGCTATTTTAGAAAAGTTCTGAAATGAACTGAAAAACCGGAACAGTTCACTGTTCCGGTTTTTTTTAGGTATTTTCCATAACGGAAGGAACTATGTTAACCAATAAAAAACAAAATTTTTTGACCGCAATGGCATTTTTAATAGTGCCACTAATTCTTTTTTCGTTCTTTGTTGTTTTTCCGGTTTTCAGAGCAGCCTTTTACGGTCTTTTTAAATGGAACGGAATGGGAGCTCTCTTGGGGCCAAATGCAGGACGAAAGACCAAGTTTGTCGGACTTGATAATTTTAAGCAGATATTGACAGATCCGATATTTTGGAAAGCATTCACAAACAATGTAAAAATTATCATTCTTTCGCTTATTATCGAGCTTCCTATAGCTCTTATCATAGCGCTGAATATTGCTTCAAAAACAAAAACAAATGTTGCATTGAGAACAATTTATTTTATTCCCTATGTTGTTTCAGAAGTTGTTGCCGGTACAGTCTGGATGTTTATCTATAGTCCGTACTATGGTATCGCAAACTCATTCCTTGCAAGCTTTTTCCCGCCGGGAACAGATTTTGCATTTCTCGGAAGACCGGAAACAGTATTTAACGCAATATTTGTAGTTGTTATATGGAAATATTTCGGACTTTACATGATTCTATATATTGCAGGCTTACAAGGAATATCTGATGATATACGCGAAGCCGCAGCAATAGATGGAGCTTCGCCGTTACAATTAAATCTGTTTATCATTATTCCACTGCTTGTTCCGACGATTGTTGTAACGCTGTTCTTCTGTATCATAGGTTCATTGCAAACATTCGATATTATATGGGCAATGGGAAAAGGCGACCCTGTAAACTCTGCAGAGACAATGGTTACATATTTGTACAAATTCGGCTTCAGACGAACTCAAATGGGCTACGGTAGTGCAACAGCTATCGTAATTTTTGCCATCTGCGTAACGTTCAATGCAGTTTATCAAAAGCTTATAAATGGCAAAACTGAGTGAGGCACAAGATGAACAAAACTAATTCCAACATCATTTATAAAGCTTTAAAAGTACTCTTTCTTACTATAATAGTAATTTATACAATATTTCCTCTATGGGTAATGTTTTGGGGCGGATTAAAAACAAGCGGTGAATTACGGGGTAATCCATTTGGCTTTCCAAAAGCATTCAAATTTGATGCTATAGCAACAATTCTTAATCCTGCAACATCCACATTCTTCAGAAACCTAGTCAATTCACTTATAATCATGGTAGGAACTGTTGTTGTAGACGTTGTTCTTTGCTGTCTTACAGGTTTTACGTTTGCGCGTATCAAATTCTGGGGACGAGAATTGCTTTATAACTATTTTCTCCTCGGACTTTTGTTCCCGCTTGCGGTAGCAATTCTGCCGATGTATCTGCAAATGAGAAAAGTAGGCTTGATAGATTCTTATCTCGGCATTATCCTGCCTCAAGCCGCATTCAATCTGGCTTTCCACACAATGCTGACAAGAAGCTTTTTTGCTCAGATTCCTATGGACTTGGAAGAAGCCGCTACAATCGATGGTTGTGGTCGTCTGGGCTTTTTGATGCGAATGGTCATTCCGCTTTCAAAACCGATTATCACAACAATCGGAGTTTTGGCACTGGTTGCCAGTTGGAACCAGTTCCTTCTTCCTCTGCTTGTTTTGAACGATCAGAAAAAGTATACACTTCCGCTCGGTGTTATGCAGTATCAGGGACAGTATTCAACTGACTGGTCTCAGGTTCTTGCATACCTGACGCTTGCACTTATTCCAGCAGTCGTTTTCTATGCTCTTGCACAAAAAGAAATCGTAGCCGGTCTTACAAGCGGCGCCGTAAAAGAGTAGTTTGCTTCACTGCGCTCGCAAATCGGGGGCTGTTCAAAAGACAGCCCCTATTTTTTTGCCATGCATAAATATCAAATACACATTAAATCAGAAGTTTATTCCACAAAAAACAATTTTGGGTTATAAATATCCTAATGTTTTTTAGATTTGTAAAACACCAGTTAAGAAAGATTCGCGCTGTGGCAATCGTCACATACAAGGAATGGGCAGCGTACAGGACACATTCCATGATTTCTATTTTTGTAGGTCCGGTTTACTTTTTAGTACAGTACTGCATATGGAAAGCCGTTTACTCAGCGCAGGGCGGAACACAGGCTGTCATAAACGGTATGAGCTTGGAACAAATGCTCACCTACTTTGGTGTAAACGCACTTATCGGCTATCTCACGATGGATTTTGCCGATTGGAACCTGCAGATGCTAGTGCGTACAGGCAAGTTTCTTACATTTGCATTGCGCCCTATAGACCACAAGCTTTTTGCTTTTTCACAAAAAATCGGGCACCGTGTTCTGGGATTTTTCTTTGAATTTCTTCCTTGTTTTTTGATTTTTATGTTTGTTTTTAAAATCAACCTTATCCCCGAACACTGGATTTTGGCAATAATATCCATCGCTCTGGGCTTTTGCATGACCTTTCTTGTAAACTACTGTATTGGTCTTACAGCATTTTGGATCGTGCGTGCAGAAGGAATCCGCAACGTTTTTCAGGCATTACAGACTGTTTTTAACGGCTCGCTTATTCCTCTGGTATTTTTTGGCAAAAACTGGCAAAAAGTACTGTTTTACCTACCGTTCCAATACATGCTGTATGTTCCGTCAAGGGTCTGTACAGGTTCTTATGAACTTGCCGGAAAAACCTATGCATTACCGCAGATTGTAGGGATTCAAGCTTGTGCGGTCTGTGTTTTTCTGCTTTTAACCTGCCTGCTTTATAACAAAGCGATGAAGCAGTTTACCGGTGTAGGAGCCTAGCATATGCAGCACAAACTCAGACGTTATTTTAAGTTATACATGATCTGCCTTAGAACCCTGTTTATTTCCGAAACAGCATACCGTCTTAATTTTATTCTGGGGATGATAATAACGTTTATAAGCAATATCCTTTTTCCTCTTGTAACACTGCTCATTTATGCAAACGGCCAATCATTCCCAGGTTGGAACTTTTGGCAGGTTCTACTGATTCAAAGTATATTCACTCTTTCAACAGGTATTTCAAATACATTTTTTGCAGGTATCTTTTGGGAAACAAACGCCAACATAAAAAACGGCAGTTTTGAAGTTGTCCTTTTAAAACCCTTGAATCCCTTGTTCTTTATAATGGCAACAACCTTTAATTTTCAGGGTATTGCATATATTATAGGCGGACTCATTATGTTCGGTATTTCTGCTTCGCACTGCCTACTATTAACAGCAGGCAGCATCTTGAACTTCTTGCTTTTCGGCGCAGGCGGCATTCTTGTAATGCTCGGAATGGAACTTATAATGTCTGCCACATCATTCAAGTGGATAGGCAACTCGCGAATTCCCGAAATATTCGACAGCATAAAACAATTCGCCAAATACCCGATGACGATTTTTCCGTCACTCGCACGAGGAATTACGACTTTTGTCCTTCCGGCCGCAGCAATCGCATTTATGCCTGCCGCCGCTCTGATGGGAAAAACTGAACCATGGTTCTATACGGCACTGATTCCATGCGTCATATTTGCGGGCATAGGTTTTTTACTTTATTTCAAAATGATCAAATTGTATGAGAGTGCAGGAGGCTGATACAAACGCTATGGAAAACATTATAACGATCGAACATCTGCATAAAGATTACAAAACTTACAAACGGGGCACTTCCTTCAGGGAAAATCTCAAATCATTTTTCCACAGAGAAGCTGTCCTTATTCCGGCTGTAAATGATGTCAGTTTTTCTGTAAGAAAAGGCTCTATCACCGGCGTTCTCGGCCCCAACGGTGCAGGAAAATCAACACTTATAAAGATGATGACCGGTACTCTCTTCCCTACTTCCGGAAAAATTGACGTTATGGGCTATAATCCTTCAAAATACAGAACAAAGTACGTTCAGCACATCGGTGCAGTCTTCGGCCAAAAATCACAATTGATATGGGACATTCCGCCGGCAGACAGTTTTATGATGAACGCAGCGATTTACGATATTCCCAAAACAGAGTCTTTGGAACGTCTGAAAAACATGACGGAACTCTTTGAACTGGATGAGGTTATTTACAAGCCGACAAGAGTTTTGTCATTAGGCGAAAGGATGAAATGTGAATTTATCATGGCGATGCTCCATAACCCACCGGTTGTTTTTCTTGATGAACCTACAATCGGGTTGGATGTTATCGCAAAACAAAAGATACGCCATTTTATTACTGAGATGAACAAACAGGGCACAACATTCATTCTTACTACGCATGATTTGGAAGACGTTGAACAGCTGGCACAGGAAGTAATAATAATAAACCACGGTAAAAAAGTTTTTGACGGAGATTTGCATACCCTGCGAAATACACTCGGTGAAAAAAAGATTGTCACAATGACGCTGGAAAAAGAAATTACCGAAGACGTAGAAACTCTTTTAAAAAAGACCTCAGGCATAAAATTGCTTAACAAAGTCTCCAAACTGGAATACGAACTTGAAGCAGATATGCAAATCGTAAAAATCCCGGTACTCTTAAAACAACTTTCAGAAAATTTTTCACTCAAAGATATTTCTGTACGTGAATTACCGATGGAAGAAATCATCACAAAGATTTATACTGAATAAAACATAATAAGGAGTTTTTTATGGGCTGCTATGTTCTTTGTGAAAAAGATATTATTCTGGACAAGGACGGCAATCTGCCGGAATTTTCGGATTTGCAGAAAATCAAAGACACTAATGCTTTTGCTGAATATTTTGAAGAAAAACAATTTGACCTTAAAGTACTCGGATTACGGACAAAAGACAACCTTCCGCAGGATTTTAACGCTGTTCCGTTAAGACTGTACTTCAATACACATACAGAAGACGAAAACTTTCACGCATTCCGCGCACAGTCGCTTTTTAACTGGCGGCAAAGCGAACAGTACTGCAGCTGCTGCGGTGCAAAACTTGAAGAACACAAAACCCTCACCGCAAGAGTATGCCCGGAATGCAGAAGAGAATTTTTTCCAAAAATAGCGCCATGTGTAATTGTCCTTGTGAACAAAGACAACAAGATTCTGCTTGCACGTCACACATACCGCAATCAGGACATATACGCCTGCATTGCCGGTTTTATTGAAGCGGGAGAATCGGCGGAACACGCCGTTGAACGGGAACTTTTTGAGGAAACAGGACTAAAAGTTAAGAATATAACCTACCGCGGAAGCCAGAGCTGGCCATTTCCTAACCAGCTCATGCTAGGATTCACAGCGGACTACGAAAGTGGTGAACTTAAGCTGCAAAAAGAAGAAATTGCGGACGCAAAGTGGTTTGATCCCGACAACTGCCCTGCAAGCCCCAAACCCGGCTCAATCGCGTACAGACTAATCCACAAGCTGTACTAACACGGCTCACATACGGATTCCGAAGAACTGTCCCTGCGTGCCGGAATTGTCGCCGTACAAAACCCTGGAGGTTCTGTCCGGTGCAGCGGGTTTGGAGAAAACAGCCGGATCCAGCGGAGTGCCGTTGTCAAAGAAATAGGTTTTCATAGCGCCTTTTCCTTTTACATCAATTATCATCGGTGCCGAAAAAGCGAACTCATCCTTTAAAAGCTCGTAAGTAGATGCGGAAACGTGGATTTTTCCTGCAATTCCTGTTGATTCCATCCGGCTGGCAACGTTTACTGTGTCGCCCCACAAATCGTAGATGAACTTTGTACGCCCAATAACACCGGCAACAACTTTTCCCGAATTTATACCGATACGCATTTTGAACTTAAGCTTTGTGGTGGAATTGTAATCAGCCAAATCCGCCAGCATTCCCTGCGCATACTGCATAATAAGCTTTGCATGGTCGGGATTAGGCTCAGGCAGTCCACAGACAGCCATATACGCGTCTCCGATTGTTTTTATTTTTTCAATGCCTGACTCAGTAGCCCTCTCGTCAAAACGGGAAAACAAATCATTTAGAGCCAAAACCAGTTCATCAGCGGAAACATTTGAAGTTATTGAGGTAAATCCTACAAGATCAGTGAACAATACCGAAACATTGTCAAAACCGTCAGCTATAACGTCTTTTTCAACCTTAAGCCGTTCCGCAATAGCATTAGGAAGAATGTTGTGCAGAAGAATCTCCGCCCTGTCTTTTTCTACCTGTAAATCGATTGTTTTTATCTGAATCATGGTTTCAAGCTTGAGCTGCTCGTTTTTCATGCGCTTAAAACGCTCATAGATTATCAGGGCAACAAGCATTATAAAGACAACACTTACCAGAATCCAAAAGCTGATTCGCTCATACAGGTGCGGTTTTTTTTCAAACCGTACCGAAACCGGCACAGGATTCCAAAATCCGTCTGTATTTGCAGCCATTACTGAAAATACGTATTTTCCAGGTGCAAGGTTCGTGTACGAAACAGTTCTTACGGTAGTCTCAGGAGAATAATCTTTTTCAAAGCCTTCAAGCTGGTATTTGAATTTGACACGCTCCGAAGATACAAAACTAAGCCCCGTATATTTGATATCAATACGCTTTGTATTAGGTGAAAGTTCTATTACATCATGGTAGTCGGTTATTTCCTCATTATCAACAATGATCTGTTCTATCTGTACAGGAGGCAGAACATTGTTGCTCTGTACCTTTAACGGATCATAAACAGCATATCCGTCTACAAGAGGGAACCAGATTCTGCCGAGATTGTCCAATGCGCACAAAGAATTGGCAGGAACACCGTCCGTATCCAAACCGTCATTTCTGTTATAAAAATGCAGTGTAACGGAATCATTTTCCTTGTTGGCATAATCTTTAAGGTTTTTCATGGAAGTAGAACAAATTCCCTTGTTACTGGTCATCCAAACCGTATCTGTATAATCAATAAGAATCTGAAAAACGGAATTTGTTGTTAAACCGCTTGCAGCAGTATAGTTTGTTATATTGTCTCCAGAAATACAGGAAAAACCAGTACCGGTTGTTATCCAGTAGTTGCCTTCCTTATCCTGGCTTATTTTAAAAATAACGTTTCCAGCAAGACCATCATCCGTTGTAAGAACTTTGTAAACTTTTCCGTTATCAAAAACACAAATTCCGCCGCCGTCCGTTCCCACCCAGATCTTGCCGTCATATGCCTCATACAGACACATAACATAATCGTTCGTAAGATTGTGCTGTTTGTCAAAATGAGTTATTTCACCGGTAATGGCATCAATTATGTTAAGTCCGCTTGTTGTTCCGATATAAAAATCACCTTTTGCATCATCCAACGCGACACGGACCGCCTCACCGGAAAGTCCTGTTTTAGTATTGAACTCCTGTATCTGACCGTCAGACTTCATTCTGAGCTGACCATGCGCAGAATATGTACTAACAAGCAAATCTCCGTTCTGAGCGAATACGAGGTGTCTTACTCGTATTCCGTGGCAAAGCTCTGTGAGAGGATTTTCTACAAAATTATCATTTTTTACACAATAAAGCCCGTTATCCGCACCGAGCCATATGGTACCATCCTTACCGATTGCAATGCAGTTGACTGTTGTATTGAGTTTTGTGGTCGTAAAAAGTCCCGGTCTGATTTTTTCAATTCCACCCCTGTCAGTAGCAAGCCAGATATTTTTTTCGCGATCTTCAAAAATCTTTTTTACGTTGTTATTTGTCAGTCCTTTTTCTTCTGTATAAAAATCAAAAACATTGTCCTTAAAAAAAGCAACGCCTTTTTCTGTACCGAACCACATGTTCCCGTTACTGTCACAAAAAATGTGGTTGATTGTTTCATCTGCATAACCGCTCATACTTTCGTAATGTACGGCTTTTCCCTCACTGACATGTACAACGCCGCGCTGAGTAAGCCCGAACCAAAAAGAACCGTCAGAATCCTGTGCAACAGCGTTTACCGTTGAATAATCTATCGCGTTAAAACCCGTATAAGCCTTGAAAGTCTGACTGTTGGGAGTGTAATAATACACACCGTGCGTTTTTGTTGTGGCCATCCAGACACGGCCTGCCGTATCACAATACAAGCTTACTACAAGGCATTTGTCATCGCCGTAAGCAGCAAGACCTGAAGGAGTTACAATGTTTCCCTGAGGAGTGATGTATATAACTCCATCCGCAGTACCTATCCAAATATTTTGCTGCTTGTCTTCGACGATTGCCCTTATGGAATTATTCGGCAAACCGTTGGCGATAGTATACATGGTAACTTTTTTGCCCTCGATTCTGGCAACGCCCTCGTCGTTGGAACCTATCCACATTACACCGTTAGAATCCTGAAAAATTGCACGAGCAGAGGAAAAGTTAAAGTTTTCCATCGTTGTATGATTTATTATCTTGAATTCACAGCCGTCAAAACGTACAAGTCCATCATAAGTTCCTATGTACATATAACCATCGTTGCCCTGAATTATATCGGTTACAGTATTACCAGGCAGCCCGCTGGCGGAAGTCCACTTCTGGCTTACATAGCCAGCCCACATATCACCGGCTGAAAGATTTACAACAACTGATAAAAAAAGAACAACGGATATTGACAGAAATTTTAAACGATTGCTTTGCATATGCTTATAGCATATCACTCATTGTATACATACCGCAAGGAAGTTTTTTATCTTTTTCAGTTTTTGAAAGCCATTCCAATGCACAGACGGCACCAAGCGCAAGTCCCTCGCGGGAACGGACAGTGTGTGTAAGTTCAATGGTATCAAATGGCGAATCAAAATAAACCTTGTGAGTACCGGGAACAGAACCTATACGCGTACTTGAAACATGCAGCTGTTCCGGTGATGGACGTTGATGAAAAGCATCGGTAACGATTGTTTTTTTTGAAGGCATATTCTGCATTACGAGAGAAGCAATCTCAAGCGCAGTACCGGAAGGGCTGTCTGCCTTTTTTGTGTGATGTGCTTCCCACAAAGCACAGTCGTAATCATCGTATGAGGAAACAAGGCGTGCCGCTTCCGAAACAATACGGTAAAACAAGTTTACACCGATTGAATAATTTGCGGCCTGAAACATATATGTCTGATTTTTTTCTACAAGCTGCCGTATTTCGTCCTTATGCTCGTTCCAGCCGGTAGTACCGACAACAAGCGGGATTTGCAAAGGCAGAAGATTTTTTATGTTGTTCACTACAACAGAAGGATGCGTAAATTCAATCACGCCCTCCGCTCCCGATTTTTTTACGGCAGCGGCTATTTCTTCTGGTGATGACGCATTAACATCCGCATCCTTTGCAATCGGATCAACAGTAAGGACAATCTCGTGTCCTTTCTTTTCCGCCACAGAACGCAGCATGTGTCCCATCTGTCCGTAACCGACCAACGCTATTTTCATTCAATCACCCTCAATTAATCAAAATATGCTTTATGTAGAGCCTGTACAACTTTTGTGACTTCCGAATCTTCACAAATCATACTGATATTAACCTTTGAAGCACCCTGGCTAATCATCTGAACATTAATATTTTCTTTGAGCAATGCACTAAAAGCAGCCTGAAGTATTTCACTGGTTCTGGTAACATCACAGATAATTGTAACAATTGATTTTTGATTTTTTATATCGATGGAAGCATACTGTTCCAAATCCTTTTTTAAGCCGGACAAATCCTTGTCGGTATTTGTTGTAAGAGAAACAGAAACTTCGGAAGTAGCGATTACATCAATACTTATATCCCATTTGAGAAACTGGTTGAAAACATGTGCCAAAAATCCAGACTGTCCCAACATTCTGGTAGAAACAATATCAATAAGTGTTACATTTTTCTTAGATGTAATTGCCGTTACAGGAGGTTTTTCACCTTTATGAACAGGAAGAATCACAGAACCGGGAGAGTCAATATTATACGAGTTTTTAACACGGACAGGTGTTCCGCTGATTCTGCACGGATTCATGGAACGCGGATGCAAAACCTGTGCACCGAAGTATGCAAGTTCGGCGGCTTCATCATAAGTAACTTCAGGAACAGACCTTGCATTTTTGACAGTTCTTGGATCGGCTGTAAGTATTCCGTCAACATCCTTCCATGTCTGGATTTCGTCGGCTTTCATAGCCGCGCCGATTATTGTTGCCGAAAGATCGCTTCCACCACGACCAAGTGTCGTAATATAACCGTTTTTATCTTTGGCTATAAAGCCTGTAACAATCGGGATTTCTTTTGTTTTGCCGCTTTTGTAGTCATTCAGATGTACCGGAATATTCTGCCATACTTCATCCAACAGTTCTGCCGACATAAAATTGGAGTCAGAAACAATACCGATGTCCCATGCATCATAAAACTTTGCAGGAATTCCTTGTGCCGAAAGATATGAAGACATCATTCTGACAGACATACGTTCCCCGAAAGAAACCAGATAGTCACGGGTGCGTTTTGTTAATTCATGTAGCATTGAAATACCGGTTAAAAGGAATTTTAACTCGTCTAAAAGCTCTTCTATAGGAGCAACATCCACATCTAACGCAGCCGCAGTTTCTCTATGCAACTTTTCAACAGCGGTAATGTCAACAGTCCCTTTAAGAGCTGCTTCAGCAGCATCAAGCAAATAATCGGTTGTGTCGCCCATTGCGGAGAGAACAACTACAGGACGCTTGTCTGCATAACTTTTAATAATAGATGCAACGTGTTTTACACGATCTGCATTTGCAACAGAAGAACCTCCAAATTTCATCACAATCATAGCTCGTTCCCCTTATCACAAGAAAAAAATGTCGGAGCAGTCCAGTATCATCCCGCTCCAATTGAAAAACCACACGGGTTTTTTATGTCGCAAGCAATCTAGCATAAATATAAATTTGTAACAAGTAAAAAATTCAA
The DNA here is from genome assembly GCA_016285185.1 of Spirochaetota bacterium. GTDB lineage: Bacteria > Spirochaetota > Spirochaetia > Treponematales > Treponemataceae > UBA1240. The sequence continues at coordinate 9,172 of JAEEQG010000094.1, read as the reverse complement.
CAATTTTTACAATTTTTTAAAATTGTTGAATTTTTTATGTAATAAAAGTACATAGACAAAAACAACTTTATTTGTTAGTTTTGCACATAACAAGGAGAACTTATGTTAAAAACAAAATTAAAAAATTTTACAGCTGTAATTTCTATATTAACCTTTGCCTTTATGCTAGTTTCCTGTGCAACAACCACATCAACAGGCACAAAACAAAAAGCTGATCTTTCAAAATATCCCGAAGCCATGTTATGGGAGCTCAAAGGTACCGATTCTCAGGGTAATCCCTCATCAGTATACATTTTGGGAACTATCCACGTTGCGGACAATCGTCTTTATCCGCTGCCGAACGTTGTTGAATCAGCATGGAAAAACGCTGACAGAATCGTAGGTGAGATTTCCACGGATGACTGGGGCCGATATACGGACGAAATACAAAAAAGAACAATCGCAAGCCTTTCAAAGGACAAATCTGTAAAGGATTATCTTACTGACGATGAAAACGAATTTTTAACAGCACTTCTCGGTGCCCAGACCTATGCTTCGCTTTCTATGTTCGAACCATGGGTTTTGAATTCTACTTTGTCAACAATTCTTTTGCAAAGTTCAGGGCTTTTTGCAGAACAGAGTTATGACGTCAGTTTTATTACAAAAGCTCATTCGGCAGGTATAAAGATGGAAGGCCTCGATTCACTTGATACACAACTGGATATTCTACAATACGGAAACTGGGATGAACAAGTATTGTTTTTGAAAGACGGTATTAAATCACTCCAGAACATTACCGAAGAAACCATGCAGCTTGTTTCGCTCTACGAAGCCTATCTCTCAGCAGATCCAGACATTTTTACAGCATTATACACAGAAGAACTTGAGGAAGACATAAAGCAAAATCCGTTGTACAAAGATTATTATAAAAAAATGTTCAATGATCGTAACAAGAAATGGGCTGAAAAAATCGCTGATTATCTAAAACAGGGTGGAACAACATTCATCTTTGCAGGAGCAGGACATTTCACCGGAGATAATTCAGTTTTTACTTACATGCAAAAAAACGGAACTCTCAAAAAATAAAGAGATAATTCCGTAAAAAAACCTTGAACAGAATTTGACAATAATTCTTATGTTTGGTATATTTATCGTAGTACTAAACAGTACTACTAAAAACAATTTCTGTTTACAAGGCTTTTATGCAAAACACTTTTCTTGACAATCTAACCTCATTTGGTCTTACAAGACTCGAAGCACAGATTTATTACGTGCTGCTCACACATGGGTCTATGACCGGCTATGAGGTTGGTAAGGACACTGGAATTTCCCGCTCAAATACATATTCAGCTCTTTCCGCCTTAGTAGAAAAAGGCGCAGCATACGTGATAGAAGGCGAATCCGTAAAATATATACCGGTAGAAGTAAAATCATTTACAAAGAATTATATCTCTGAACTAGGTAGAAAAGCCGAAACTCTTGAAAAACATACACCCAAAATGATTATCGAGTCGGACGGCTATATAACTATAAAAGGTTCCCTGAATATTAAAAACAAAATCCGCGGAATGATTGAAGAAACACAAATGAGACTGTATTTTCAGGCAACACCGCAAATTGTATCCGAGTTCGATGCAGAATTGCGAATGCTTGTAGAATCAGACAAAAAAGTAGTGATTCTCACAGATGAATACAAGCTACACGGAGCAAAGATTTACCAGTCAAAAACAGAAAAAGGACAAGTTCGGCTTATAACGGATTCTGCTTATGTTTTGACAGGAGAATTAACGGGCAATGAACACGACACATGCCTTTACTCAGGACAGCAAAATCTTGTTGATGTAATGAAAGAGGCATTAAAAAATAAAATAATACTGTTGGAAAAGAAACAGTAATGGAGGATAGAATGAAAATCGGTATTTTAGGTTACGGCAACCTTGGAAAAGGTGTTGAATGTGCTGTAAAAAGTAACTCAGACATGGAACTTTCCTGCGTTTTTACAAGACGTGATCCGTCTTCCGTAAAGCTTTTGACAGCGGGTGTTCCCGTTTATAATGTTGCAGACGTTGAAAAATACAAAAACAATGTTGACGTTCTGATTATCTGTGGAGGAAGTGCAACAGATCTTCCAAAACAGACTCCCGAATATGCAAAATATTTTAACGTAATAGACAGTTTTGATACACACGCACGCATTCCTGAACATTTTGCAAATGTATACAAAGCAGCAAAAACTGCCAACCATACTGCATTGATTAGCTGCGGCTGGGATCCTGGAATGTTCAGCCTCGCAAGACTTTATGCAAATTGTATTCTTCCAAACGGAAGCGACTATACTTTCTGGGGAAAAGGCGTTTCACAAGGACATTCTGATGCAATCCGCAGAGTTCCAGGCGTAAAAAACGGAAAACAGTACACAATCCCTATGCAGTCAGCACTGGACGCTGTTCGTGCGGGCAAAAACCCCGAACTCTCAACACGCCAGAAACATACACGCGAATGTTACGTTGTTGCCGAAGAAGGGGCAGACAAGGCAAAAATTGAAAAGGAAATTAAGGAAATGCCGAACTATTTTGCCGACTACGATACAACAGTACATTTTATAAGCGAAGAAGAATTGTTACATAATCATTCCGGTATTCCACACGGAGGGTTTGTATTCCGCTCAGGTAAAACAGGCTGGAACAACGAATACAACAACGTTATCGAATACAGCCTCAAACTCGATTCAAATCCAGCATTTACTTCAAGCGTTCTGGCAGCATTTGCCCGTGCAGTTTACCGCATGAACAAGGAAGGACAGACAGGTTGTAAAACTGTATTTGATGTTGCACCCGCATATCTCAGTCCGCTTAGTGGTGATGAAATCCGCGCACACTTGTTGTAATTTTTGAGAGGAAAATATGAATTCTTTTATTTCACAATCAAACTTTTTTGAGGGAAACAATCCCGAAAAAATTGTCTCTGATTACGGGACCCCGCTCTATGTTTACAATGAGCGTATCCTCCGTAACCGTATGCACAACGTCAGTCAGGTAATCACAAAATATCCTTATACAGCCAATTATTCCGTAAAAGCAAATACAAACATTCATATTCTTAAGATTGCTTTGGAAGAAGGCTTGAACTGCGATGCAATGAGTATCGGCGAAATTCAGGTGCTTTTCAAAGCAGGATTTCCTAAAGACCGCATCTTTTTTGTACCGAACAATGTTTCGGAAGAAGAACTGATTTTTGCAATAAAACACGGAGTAATGACAAGTCTGGACAGCCTTTCGCAGTTGGAACTGTTCGGACAGTGTTGCTGTGATCTGGAACTTTCTGTCGAAAAAAGAACATGTGCTGTAAGAATAAATCCGGGTGTCGGAGCCGGACATAACGAAAAGGTCGTAACCGGTGGTAAAAAAACAAAGTTCGGTATTGCAGAAGAAGATATTCCACAAATTTTTGAAATTGCAGAAAAATACAAGCTTACAATCGCAGGAATAAACCAGCATATAGGTTCAGGCTTTATGGACCCTCAGCCTTATCTTGATGCTGTAACAAACATTCTTAGAATAGCTTTGCAGTTCAAAAACCTTAAATTCATAGACTTTGGAGGCGGTTACGGGATTCCGTACCACAAACTGGATGACGAAAAAGATTACCCGATGGACGACTTTAAAAAACGACTTGAGCCAATTCTTGATGATTTTGTCGCAAAATACGGCAGTACTCCGCTTTTTAAATCCGAACCGGGTCGCTACTGTGTAGCAGAAGGTTGTGTTATTCTTGGAAGGGTTCATGCTACAAAACAGAACAACGGTCATCTTTTTGCAGGTACTGATGTCGGCATGAATGTTCTTGTGCGCCCGAGTATGTACGACAGCTGGCATGATGTTGAAGTTATCCGGGATGGCAAGGTTGTTCCGCGAGACGAACTTACGGATCAGAACTTGGTAGGAAACATCTGCGAATCAGGTGACATTCTCGCTAAGTCACGTCCGCTGCCCAAGATGGAGCGAGGCGACTTGGCTTGTATTCTTGATGCAGGTGCATATGGATGGAGCATGTGTTCAACATACAACAGCCGCCCGCGCGCAGCAGAAGTTCTTATCACAAAGACTGGAAAAGTTAAGGTTATAAGACGCAGAGAGACAATCAAAGACTTGATGCGTTTGTTCTAACAGCTTTCAAAACAAAAAAATCGTAGGTGTAATCCTGCGGTTTTTTTATAACCGGCTTAGTCCGGCATATTCTTAATGAATTTATTATAAACCTGTATAAGAAAAATCACGCTCATAAGAAGCGAAGAAATCTCTGCAATCGGGAATGCCCACCAAACACTGCTTAGTTTTCCTGTCAACGACAAAAGCCACGCAGCCGGCAACAAAACAATAAGCTGCCGGACAAAACTTACAATCATGCTCTGAATTCCCTCGCCAAGTGCCTGAAAAACACAACCAAATACAATACAAAAACCTGCAATTGGGAAATGTATTGCAATTATCCTGAGAGCAGGGATTCCGATTGAAAGCATCTCGTCGGAAGCATTGAAAAACCGAAGGAAAAAGCCTGGGAAAAGTTCAAACACAAGCGTTCCAAAAAGCATAATACAGCATGCAGCCAAAGATGCAAGTTTAACCGCCTTTATGATTCGCTGCTTTTTCTGAGCACCGAAGTTGTAGGCAATAATCGGAACTGCACCATTGTTCAATCCAAATACAGGCATAAAGATAAAGCTCTGCAGCTTAAAATAAACACCGAATACGGCAATTGCTGTTGTTGAGAATGCACCGAGAATGAGGTTTAAAAAATATACCATGATTGAACCGACCGACCCCAGCAGAATCGAAGGAACACCAACCGCATAAATATCCTTGATAACAGTGCCATCAGGACGGAAACCCTTAAAACTGAAATTGATTTCCTTATTGTGTGTAAGATTAAGAATTGCAGAAACAATCATTGCAGCAATCTGTCCAAGAACAGTAGCAATGGCAGCACCGGCGATACCAAGTTTTGGGAAGCCGCATAAACCGAAAATCAAAAGCGGATCAAAAACAAGATTAAAAACAGTACCCGTAAGCTGAGACACCATGGAGAGCAGCATTTTTCCGGTTGATTGCAAAAGTCTTTCAAATGTTATTGAACCGAAAATTCCGATTGAAACAATCAGACAAATCCGCATGTAGGTAACACCATAATCGATTATTTCGGTATTAGTAGTCTGGCTTTCAAAATAAAATCGAGGAACAAAAATACCTATCAGTACAAAAACAACAGCACTACAAAGTGTAACAAAAACACCGTTTAAAGCTGTTTTATTGACTTCTTCCGGCTTTCTTTCTCCAAGTCTGCGTGAAAGCAGGGAGTTAATACCAACTCCAGTTCCTACACCAACCGCGATTAAAAGATTTTGTATAGGAAAAGCAAGCGAAACGGCAGTAAGCGCATTTTCTGATATTTGTGCGACAAAAATACTGTCTACAATGTTATACAAAGACTGTACAAACATCGAAATCATCATCGGCAATGACATCTGTACAAGCAGTTTTCCGAGCGACATTGTGCCCATTTTGTTTTCGGGCATGCCGAATGCTTTTTCTTCACTCATATACTAATCCTTAACACAAAACTTCAAAAACAAAAAACCCGCTTTACAAAGCGGGTTTTCACAGCCAGCAGTCTGTGTCGCAAACAAAGCACAGCAACCAGACCGTCTTACGTCTCAGCACTACAGAAAACAGAAAATTCCCTGAGCACACAAATAAACAATAACTTAAACTTTTTTAGTAAGGTAACCGCTTCTTAAACAACGGGTACACATTTTTACAGTCATTGTTGTACCGCCGATTTCTGTTTTTACTTCAACAATATTAGGTTTCCATGTACGGCGGACATGATTATAAGACTTGCTGACCTTATTTCCAGACAATGAACCTTTTCCACAAATTTCACATCTTCTTGACATATTATTACCTGCCTAAATTAATTCAACACTGTGAGTAAGCATACTATCAAATAACTCGTATAAGGTCAAGTAACAATACCTATAAAATGCTTTTAAAGGAAAAAACTTTCATTGGTTCTTCCTTACCCCGTATCTGCGCCTCATCGACAAATTCAAGATCAGTTTTTATTTTTTCAGCGGAAGCAGCTGATATCAACAAATCGGTTTTATAATTTTTGCACAATGATTCCAGCCGACTTGCCGTATTTACGGTATCGCCTATTACAGTGTATTCCATGCGGGTTTCCGCTCCGATTGTACCTGCAAAAACCGGTCCTGTATGTATACCGATTCCAAACCGTACTTCAGGAAGCCCTGTCGCCAGAAATTCCCGGTTTAGCTCAACAAGAGCCTTTCTCATGTCACATGCGGCACAAAAAGCATCCTGTGCGCTGTTATCAGACTTAACAGGAGCCCCGAAAATGGCCATAATCGCATCACCGATATACTTGTTTATTATTCCGTGATGGGCGGCGATACACTGCCCAAGCACTGTAAAATACCGATTCAAAAGCGTAACAACTTCGGCAGCGTCCATCTTTTCACTCATTGCCGTAAAACTCCTGATGTCACAAAAAAGAACCGTAACCTCGCGCGTTTCACCGCCAAGAGCCCCACCCTGCAAAAGTTTTTCTTTTAAAAGATAATCACGAACTTCCGGGTCCACAACTTTTCCGAATGTATCACGCATAAATTCCTTTTCCAACAGGGATTCTGCCATATCGTTAAAACTGTCAGCCAAAATGCCGAGCTCGTCCGCGGTAACGACTGGAACACGGCTTTTGTAATCTCCTGCCTTTATTTTTTCAGCTGCGGCAGTCAGTTTGTTAAGCGGATTCAAAATTATTTTTGAAAGGGATATGTTTATTATAAAAGCAAAAAGCAGTATCAAAAACGAAACAAATATAATTCCGCCATTAACAGCTAAACCGTTGTTCAAACAAAGTGCTATCAAACTTGTAAGCAGCATAACAACAGGGAAGACCGACGACACCATAAAGCAGAACAGCATAAGATGCCTGAACGAAGGACGGAATGAAAATGAAGCCTGTTGTATATGTCCCTGCGGAAAAACACGGGGAAGCAGGATCGTACGGTTCAACAGTTCAATTAGCAGATAAGAAATTGTCCATGCTGTCATACCGGAAAAGAGTGTGTAACCCCAGCTGGAAATAAGGATAGCTTTTATCTGTATTCCGAGTTTGGCCTTTGCATAAAGAACAAACGGAATTTCTATAAAGAAATAAAGATTCCACCCTATTACAGAGGAAAGTGAAAAAACAGACGGAATCTCTGCCATATTTTTTACGATTTTTTCTTCTGATTTAAAGATTGATTTTGAATAAATAAAACAAACAAAAGCCGGAACAGCGAATGCGAATATTATAGCCGCATTTGTGATTTTGTTTTCGGCAAGGAACTTTTCCCACCGTTTTACGCTGTCAATCTCAAAAAACGGAATTGTCGTAAGATTTGCAGCAACAACAGCAATTGCGTTAGCGAGTACAACAATAAGTCCGTAAAACCTGATAATTTTAGAAATAAACTTTTTATCCAGTTCCATAATATCAGTATAACACATTTCAGTTTGACCTGTAAAATCTTTTAAGCGAAGTCTAATTGTATAGCAGATTATTATTGACAAACCATAGTTTTGGCTTTTATACTTAAGAGGTTATAAGAGGGGAAAAGTCTTGTTACAGCTATCATTTGTTAATTTCAGAAGAGGTTCATACATACTGGTTGAAGGCAAGCCGGAATCGGACCGTTTTTATATAATTCAGAACGGACAGGCTCAGGTTATAAGGGAACTTGATTTTTCTTCAACAAATTCAAGTAACAACATTCTCGGTCCCGGCGACTTTGTCGGCGTTATTCCGTGTATGTCAAACCATAATCAGATTGAATCTGTCGTAGCGCTTACAGATCTCGTTGCAATTTCCGTAAGAAAAGATCAGTATCCCGATCTTATCGTAAAAAATACTGCTGTTGCATTAAAAATAATCCGTGTTTTTGCCGCCCGAATGCGCGAAATGAATGAAGTCCTTATGGAGATGGCACTCCAATCCACTTCTGTTGTTTCAACGGAACAGCTTTTTAACGTAGCCGTTTTCTATGACAGAGATCACAACATAGATGCGGCTGTTTACGCATATTACCATTACCTCAAGACAGCTCCTCAAGGCAACAAGGCCGCACTGGCAAAACAACGGTTTGTTCTTTTACAGCCAAAATCAAGAGCCGTTTATCTTGAACCTAAAGAAGAAATGATTCGTTCATATCCGCAGGGAACAATGGTTTTTGCTGAAAGCCAACCAGGACAGGATATGTACATTATCCAGGAAGGTCAGGTAAAAATAACAAAAATCGTAAACAACAACGAAGTTGTTCTTGCCGTTCTCAAAAAAGGTGACTTTTTCGGTGAAATGGCACTACTTGAAAATCTTCCGCGTTCAGCCTGTGCAATTGCACACGAAGACTGCAAGCTGATGGTAATCAACAGAAAGAACTTTGACCAGATGGTTTCTACTCAGGCACAGATGATAACAAGACTCACTACTACACTTGCAGACCGTCTGTGGTCAATGTATCGACAGGTAACCAATACACGCATTCAGGATCCTCAAGGAAAGATTATCGATATGATAGCCCTTCAGGTAGAAAAAGCACGTGTTCCGATAAACCCGGGAGTTCCTGTATCACATGAAATTGATTTGGCCTTCCACGAACTTGCCAATATGTGCGCAATACCGCCGGAAGAACAGGCCTCTTTACTTGCACTTTTTGAAAAAGACCAGAAATTCAAGATTTATCACAATAAGATTTTTGTAAAAAACTGCGAAGAAGTAATAAAACTTGCCACATATTACAGAAAACAGAAAACAACAAAAAAATAGTGACTTTTTAATCAATTTCTAAGCTTTCTTTAAACAACAAAATATGTACTTGAGGCATTTTTTTACCGATAAACAAACTATGAAAACCCGTATATTTTTTGTGCTTATTTTTGTATTATTAATCTCGCAGGCATTGTTTGCAGAAATTACAGCCGAAGTCGATATTCAGGAAGACCAGGCTTCTGTTTCCATTACAATAGGCGGTAACGGCAAAAAGCCACAAAACAAAGAAATTCAGCCGCTTCCGCGTAAATACCGCACAATGCAGCTGGGCATGAACATCGACGATGTAAAAAAAGCACTT
>JAEEQG010000093.1 GCA_016285185.1 Spirochaetota bacterium | reverse complement strand
CTATCTCACTATGGGTGGACAAGAGGATATCGCCTTCAATAACTGCAAGACTATGCGTGAAAAGTTCGATGAAATCGGCATAAAATACAAGTATTTCGAAACTCCAGGCGGTCACACATGGCCAGTTTGGCGTGAAAGCTTATATCAGTTCGCACAGTTGCTCTGGAAGTAAATTTCAAATAAATTTTATGCTTTATGCGCCTTACGGCGCTGTAACGGAACAAAAATTTGCAACGATGGCCAGAAAATTTATTCCAGAAAATTTATTAACAATAGATTTTTGGGAAATTTTCTGGGTAATTTCTGGAAATTTTTGTTCCAACCACAAGTAGCATAAACTCCACAAAAGCCGTTCCTATATAATATAAGGATGAATTTTCGTTCCGGAAGGAACTTGTCAACAACAAATTTCCCGCTATATCCCCCATTCTCACGAGCAGGGTATATAACGGGAAATTTATTGTGCCTTCAGGTAAATCAATTTTGGTTACTATAAGAAGTGTCTGAATTCCCCCCATTAAAGGAAATAGAATATCTTTACTTATCTGTCCTTAAAATGCTATTCAGTTTTCGTTCATTAAATAAATTTGGAAATAAATGTAATATTATTATGAATTAAACCACATTTGTGTGGCTGGGGTATATCTTTATTTCTTACCAGACACCAAAGCTTGACGCTGTATCTGGGTTATCGTCGCACAACATAGCAGATGTTTTGGTTTCTGCAACCTTAGGATTTGAGGCATTAATGCTTAATCCAAGGATCCTACAACTTGGTGACAAGAGTGGCAGTAGTGCCATGGACAACATTCTGGTGATGTAGGATAAAGTGTTTCGATTCTTTTTCATTGTCTTGCGAGTTTTTAATTTAGGCTCGGAGTAGTATCACTAATTTCTGGGTGCAAAATTACTGCCTTTTCACAAAAACCTTATGTAATATTTCGTCAAAAATTTGTATATTTTCGTCAAAATGACTATTCTATGCCCATAAAACCCATTTTAACAATGATTTGACAATGAAATAAGAGAAAAAATCCAAAAAAGAAAAAAGGTCAAGTTTAGCAAACTCTGCTAAACATGACCTTTTCTTTCCCCTTTTTCCTCGGATGCTATTCACATCCTATTCATAATCCCTTAACATTTATTTCCGATGCAAAGATACAACAAAATATTGTAACCTGCAAGAAAAAACAATAAAAAAGTGTCGAAATTACAATTATGCTATAATTTTTACGTTCTCGCAACAAATTCGGTCGTTACAACTAACATATATCATTATACCAAAAACCTTTGTGATTATAAAGAAAGACTGCAAGAAAAAACTGGAAATAAATCTTTTTTCTCTTTCTTCCCGTTTTCCTTTCTTGCAACTTTTTATTTACAGATATGCAATTATTAAAAAATCGCGGTTTCATCGAGACAAAACCGCTAAAATATGAGCAAAAACCCCTTTATACCTTATTTATATAAAGTGTAAGTGCTTAAAAATGTACAAGTTACACTACTTGATTTATGTCAAGCATTTACATATTTGCATCATTTTTCTTGAAAAATATTTGCACAAATAAAAAAAACTTCATACCTTTGCATCAGAGATCAAAACAAAATAGTTTGACACTCTCATAAATTATTACATTTATTTCCACTTTTAAAAAAATTTAAGTTATGACTACCTCATTCTTCTATAGAATCATCCTCACAGCAGTGCTCACCTTCTCGTTCGCTGCAAACGGAATGGCAAAGGAGCCTAGCTTAATGGATTATAATGGAATTGAATATTTCACTTGGAATATCGATGATAACGGCACTCTTCATATAACCCCTCTCGCTGATGTAACACCTGACTTCCAGGAGTCTCCATTCATCAAGTACAGAAAGCAGATCACAAGCATCGTTTTCGAGGAGGACTTCTACAATGAGACTACATTAAGCAAGATCGGTAAGAACTTGTTCAAAGGTCTTGACAAAGTAAAGAGTGTTACCCTTCCTAACAGTATCAAGAGCGTTGACGCAACAGTATTCGAAGGTTGCACTTCTCTCAAGAATCTGACATCATCAACCTCCAACGACACCAACGCCAACTCTGACCTTCAGGGATGTGCAGATATCGAGGAGAATTACAATGAACAGTTTTACACAATGTTATAATATAATATACCGTCTTTATTAACCCCTACGTGAGTAGGCATTCGTCTTCATGTATAAACAACACATAAATCTAATCATCTTGAATATCATGGGCACACAAAGCGCGCGGAACCTGTTGGCTTCCGCGCTTTTTCTTTTCTATAAACAGGAAGTTCCAAAACACAAGCAACAGGTCGAAATCATCATAAAGAGCACGAAATAATAGCATTTTCAAAGCGTTTTGAACCTATTTTGTGTTTTTTAGGAATAAAGTCACGAAAAAATTTGGTGGTTTCAAAAAATAGTTGTACCTTTGCACTCGCAATTGAGAAACACCGCTCATTGCAAGACATAAAATGGTGCCATAGCTCAGTTGGTAGAGCAACGGACTGAAAATCCGTGTGTCCCCGGTTCGATTCCTGGTGGTACCACCTCCTCCTTTTTTGAAAAGCCTTGCTTAAGATTCGTCTTCTGCAAGGCTTTTTCTGTTCATTACGTTGATTTTTGTCAATTCTCGT
>JAEEQG010000092.1 GCA_016285185.1 Spirochaetota bacterium | reverse complement strand
GTTAAAGAATATATCACTGTTCTTTTATTCTTGTCAAGCTTTTTTTCGCTTTTTTGTGCTTATTTTTCAAATATCTTTGTTTTCGGTGCAGAATCGGGTATAATTTTCATAATTTTTCATATGTCTGCAACATACCGCACTAAGCCCGTAAGGCGGTGCGAAAATTAAGTTATCACACCTTACCTTTCTCTGTCAAGATTCTTTCGCGAAAAAATGGAATTTATTTTAAATCTTTTAAAAGTTTTCTAAAAGTAAGCAAATAATCCAAAAATGATACATAAGCAGCTGTCAGACATAAAACATACAAAACAGTTCCTGTCACCGCAAACGCCTTTAAATTAGGAAGCTCAAAACCAAGACGCACCGCACATTCCAAAAACAGTGAAAGAAAACCCGCTATCACATACAGTACTGTCTTTGCCTTACCACCTTTCCTGGCTCCTATTGCTACACCCTGTCTAATCGCAACAAGCCGCAAAAAGAGCATTGAAAATTCACGATAAAATATGAGGATAAAAATGAGCGGATTCATATACCCGGTCAAAACAAAGCAAAAAAAGGTTGTAAGATGGACAAGCACATCACCGAAAGGATCGAACACTTTTCCAAAATCACTTACTTCACCCATTTTTCTTGCAAAATATCCGTCAAAAAAGTCTGTTAATTCCATAAAAATCAAAAGAGGAATCATAATATATACAGACAAAGCCCCTGCAGACGGAAAAACCGAAGGAATAAAAAAGACTACAAAAAACACAGGAGCAAGAAGAACCCGGGACATTGTAAATTTATTAGCTAAACTCATAGTTATAATATTACAGTTCAAAAGCAATCTGTCAATTAATAAATCAGCTTATGGATAGGATTTAAAATCCTGAACAATACTGATACACGAAGTCACCTTTTTATCAGGATGTATACTGGATGCTGCAGAAACAGCCTGTTCCGCAACCGCGGCAGAATCAGAAACACCATGCAAAGTCAATTTATCGCCTTTTATCACAACACGCAAAAAATTAACAGGCAGCTTATATTCAAAAAGGAGTTGGTTCACAAGACGCTGGGCCGAAAGAAGATTTTCGATTACAGCTTTTCCTTCCGTTTCTTTTGCAGGGGTGACAACCCTTTTTACAAGCTCCGAAATAATAGCGACAGCCGTATTCATGTCTATCATGGCAGAGTTAATCGTAAGATGGTAATGAGCAGGATCTTCGCTCATAAGATTAAAAAAACTTTTATGAAAACCGAGACGGTTCGTATCACTTGTATCAATCCGCTGCCTTGCTTTTTTCTCATCCCAGTTAAATTCTTCCATAAGACGGGTGACCCTTGCAGGTTCAGAAGAAACCAATCTTATTGCCACACAGTTAGGGACATCCTCAAGTACCGCGAAAGAACCCCGGCCTATTAAAATGCAGTTATTCTCCGACGCAGCTTCAAGAATTGCAGTCTGAAGATAGTCGAGATACTCGTCCCTGTCTTTTGCAAGTGAAGCTAAAAAACTAGGTTTTATCTCGTCATACTTTTTAAGCTTTTCAGCGGGGAAACCAAGCTTTACAATTCTATCTTCTATCATTTTTCTGCTTACAAACTTATAATCCAATTCTTTTGCAAGCAATGCAGAGATTTCATCACCTAACGCAGCGACCTGTCGTGAAAAAGCAATTATTGCCATAAAAAACCTCCAAAAAAAGAAAAAAAAGAATGACTTTTCTACACAACCTATTATAGAATAAAGCTAATACCAAATTCTGTCAAAAGGAAAAATATGAACGACAAAGATTTACAATGGCAGGTCAAAAGCTCGGAAGAACTGTGCAAAACACCAGTTTTCACAATAAATACAGTTACGTCCATCTCTCCGGATAACAACGAAGGAAAATACGTAGTACTGAACGCGCCGGATTGGGTTATAACTGTACCTGTAATAACAATTAACGGCAAAAAACATTTCCTTTTGGTAAAACAATGGCGTCACGGAACAAACAAACTCAGCATAGAATTTCCCGGCGGAGTGATAAACCAGGGTGAAGATCCTTCGTGTGCCGCATTACGGGAATTGACGGAAGAAACAGGCTATACGGCAAAAAAACTAAAACATCTCAAATCTGTATATCCAAATCCTGCTATAATGTCCAACAAATGTCATTTTTTTCTTGCCGAGGAACTGACAAATACAGAAAAGCGAAATCTCGACAAGGACGAATACATAAATGTACTCACTGTCGATGAAGAAACACTCTTCAAAACCATGGGCAAAGACGAAAACACCCATGCACTTATGAGCAGCGCCTATTTCTTTTATATTCAGAACCAAAGAATAGCAGAATAGTTTTTTACCAAAAGGTAAAAAAAGCATGGTATAATCACAAAAACAAAAAGAGAGGAATTACAATGGCAGACGATTTTTCTTTCACATTAGAACAAACATACGGCGTACTTTCTGAATCAAAAACAGGTTGGAAACTTGAGCTCAATTCTGTTGCCTGGGGCGACCGCCCAGCAAAATTCGACATTCGAAGCTGGTCGCCGGATCACCAGAAGATGGGAAAAGGCGTAACAATGACAAAAGAAGAGTTGGCAGCATTAAAAAAACTGCTGGACACAATGGATTTATAAGCCTGTATCTGTTTCGTAGACAGCGGCAGGCCTGCCGTTTTTTACCACAATGAGATAAAGCAGCGTCTGCAGGGCATTTTCTTCAAGAGTTGTTCCCTCTGAACGGATTTGAATATCCGTTCCTGCGAGCAGCGCAAGAATTGCCTTGCAGTCAGCCGGATTCCATATCTTTTCAGCTCTGCGATACTGATTTTGCATTTTTGAACTTGCAAACCCTTTGGACTTTAAGTCAGCAGGCGAAACCGAACCGGAAGCCTGCAACCCCTGCCATACCGACAACTTTCTGAAACAGTATGTTAAGCCTGCGATAAGCTGGACACCTGATGAATCCTTTGAAAGCCGTATTTTTTGAAGGATTTCAAGTGCGTTTTCAAGCCGTTCGGACTTGGAACCGGTTCCCGCCAGTACGTCAAAAAGCGTAAACGGAGATTCCTCGCGGTTATGAGAGAGCAGCGATTCCGCGTCTTCCTCTGTTATTGTATGCGATTTATCAAAACAGACAAAAAAACGTCCGCATTCTGAGGCAAGAGCAGCGGTGTTGTTCTCAACAAGCTCCAGTATTGTTTCAACGGCATCCGGTTCTATCGAATACCCTTTTCTCCTGAAAAAATCACTAACCCACTGCGTTTTTTTATTATCAAACAATTCCCAGAATATCTTTTTTTTGTCTTTGGAAACAAGGGCTTCAAGCTTTTTGTCAACTCCGATTTCATCTGATACAAGCACAAGCACAGATTCATCCGAAGCCGTCTTTTTCCATTCCGAAATAACTTCAATTTCTTCTTTTTTCTTTATTAGTTCCGCATTGTTCAAAACAACAAATTTTGCATCCGAAAAAAGAGAACCATTTAATAGAAGAGAAACAACACTTGCAACAGAAGTTTCGTTTGCATAAAAGATGTGACAATCAATACCGGGAGCTTTTTTAGCGAGATTACGCTTAAGATTTTCTATTTCGTCAGAACGCAGACCAATCTCCGGTCCGGTAAACAAATACAGATTATCCGGCATCAGTAAGTCCTGAAAATTGCAGCCAGTTTTCCTGCAATCCGCACATCCTGACAATAAATCGGGTTAAATTCCGGATTTTCCGGCTGAAGTCTTATACGCGAAGGTTCTTTAAAAAAACGTTTTAATGTCGCTGAATCGTCAAGCACGGCAACGATTATCTCACCGTTTTCAGCTGTTTCGCACTGCTGTATGAGTGCAGTGTCGCCATCCCAAATACCTGCGTTGATCATACTGTTTCCTTTTATCTTAAGGGCAAAGTACTCATGATTTCTTCCAAGCATTGTTTCGGGGATTGACAGGTATCTTTCTATATTATCTTCACAAAGCAGAGGTTTTCCTGCTGCAACCTGCCCCAATAAAGGAACATGAACAAGTTCCGGTTCAGTTTTTTCTGCCTCGTCAATATCAATCAAAATACGAAAGGAACGAGACCTGTTGTCACTGGGAGCCAGATAATGTTTTTTACGTAATGCGGTGATTCTGTCCTGAGCAGCTTTTACAGTAATGCCAAAATGTTCTGCAACTTCACGTACTGTAGGCGGTCTATAATTTTCATCACAATATTCACGGATAAAACGGAGTGCATCCTGCTGACAAGAGGTTAAGGCTTTCATATCTATACATTAGTATATATAAATTTTCTAAAAATGCAAGCTTTTCTATATGGTAGACTATTCTTCTTCAAACTTATTTTCAAAAAGAGCCTGCAGAGCACTGACAGCGGCTTCTGCATCAGAGCCATCCGCTTTTATTGTCAAAGCAGTTTGATAACCTGCGGCCATGGTTATTACACCCATAATGGATTTTGCGTTTATAACCGTATCATCTTTTTCAATCAGTACTTCCGAAGAAAACTTATTGGCTGTCTGCGCTATCAAAGCCGCCGGCCGTGCATGTATTCCCGCACGGTTTTTAACTATTACAATTTTTTCTACCACCGTAGCCTCATCCTTATATCAATATGAATCATCACTGCCATAATAAGCAGCCTGAGCAGCATCAGTTTCTATCCACTTAAGCACATTCTGGTTAAAATCCTTTGCGGAGAAGTAACCCATGGCCTTGAGACGCTCATTCATTGCAGCCGTTTCTATAATAATGGGAACATTCCGTCCAGGACGAACAGGTATTTCGAGCATAGGAATTTTTACACCAAGCAAATCCATCGAAAGCTGCTGTGTTCCAAGCCGGTCATAAACCTTGTCCGAATTCCATTCTTCCAGTTTGGCAACAAGCTGAACTTCTTTCTGTTCACGAATAGAACCGACCCCGTAAAGCTGAGCAATATTTATTATACCGAGACCGCGGATTTCCATATGGTGACTTATAAGCTTGTTTGCTCCTTGTCCAAGTATCGTGTTACCGTTAACACACCGTATTTCAACAATGTCATCGGCAACAAGACGATGCCCTCGTTCTATAAGCTCAAGCGCAGTTTCGCTTTTTCCGACACCCGAATCCCCTGTAATCAGTATACCGAGACCGTAAACTTCGACCAAAACACCATGCATTGATTTTGTAGGCGCAAAAATATTTGAAAAAACACGCAAAAGCCTGGTAGAGAATTCAGTTGAATCAAGGTCTGTCTGAAGAACAGCACAGTTTGAATCTTCCGCCAGTCCGACAAGAACAGGATCGGGTTCAAGATTATGCGTAAAAACACAGCATGGAATATCGCTGTAAGAAAAAAACTGTTTTATCGTTTCAATCTTGCCCTCAGAACACAGCTTTGAAAGATACGAAACTTCACCGCGTCCAAAAAGCTGGACACGCTGAGAGGCAAAAGATTCGTAAAAGCCTGACAATGCGAGCCCAGGACGGTTGATATCGGGAACAGTCAATTCTCTTATCAAACCGCGCCTTCCGCAGACACAGTGAAGATTCAGCGAGTTATGTCCTTTCAAATCAAGGTCAAGTAAATCAAGAACAGTAAAGTGCTTTCCAGCCATACGCCAAACTATACACATTCACAAAAGATTTTGCAATGTGCCTATTTCTCCTGTATCTTGTCTTTTTCTTTCTTTACCTTTGTATCAAGAATATCCATTGTCTTGTTCAATGCAGCCGCAAAATCATAATCCTCGGCAGAAACATGAGCAACCGCACCCCATCTAAAATTGGCAGTAACATCAAACATTATTTTTTTGTCGTCTTTTACACGAATAAGAAGATCTACAATCAAATCCTCCGCATACCTGATTCTTTCAACTTTCTTGTTGATCAAATCCTGCTGGTCTTTTTCAAAGTTAAATCCTACAGCGCTAATTGATACATTCATAAAAATCTCCTTATCGTTAAGAATTTGCCGCGATACTGATATCGGTCAAAGAAAGTATACTATCAGAAATTGAATTTGAAAAGAAAAAAAGAAAATAAAGACAATACCCGCAAATTAAAGCTATTATTTAATGATGCACACACACCTTGTAAAACACACATAATTTTCATATACTTTATTTATCATGAAAATCATTAAGACTATATCCTGCGCGGAAATACCGGAAAGCTTCTATTCTTCCGAACGTCTTTTTTCCACACAGGAAGCAGCAAACATTACGGAAAAAGTCACTAATATCATCAACCGTGTAAAGTTAAACGGCGACTCGGCAATTCATGAATTTGCCGCCCAGTTTGACCGTGCAAATCCAGAAAAACTTCAGGTTTCAAAAGAAGATATTAAAAACGCGGAAGACAAACTGAAAAAAAACAATCCAAAACTTTATGAATCTCTTTGCCTTTCACGCGACCTGGCAATAAAATTTGCAACACGGCAAAAAGAATCCTTTGATAATTTTGAAATGGAAATCTCACCGGGACTTTTTACCGGACAGCGTACAATTCAGGTAGAAAGAGCAGGAATTTATGTTCCTGCAGGACGCTTTCCGCTGCTTTCAAGCGTCATCATGTGCATTACGCCTGCAAAAGCTGCCGGTGTTTCTGAAATAGTGTTATGTACTCCGCCCAGACCACATCCTGATGATTCAGACAAAGCATATGCGGATGAAGGAATTCTTGCAGCAGCAAGTATCTGCGGTACAGACAGAGTATTTGCCTGCGGAGGCGCTCAGGCAATTGCAGCTCTCGCATACGGAACGGAAACAATACCACGTTGCGATGTAATCGCAGGACCCGGTAATAAATTTGTTGCTGAAGCAAAAAGGCTTGTTTACGGACAGTGTGGAATAGACATGATTGCAGGACCTACCGAAGTAATGATTATCGCGGATAAGGCAGCAAATCCCGCTTGGGTTGCCGCAGACATGCTGGCACAGGCGGAACATGACAAAGATGCGCAGGCCGTTTTAATAACAGACTCCACCAAATTAGCAGAAGACATCGAGAAAGAGCTCGAAAAACAACTTGCTACATTGCCTACAGCAGAGACAGCTTCCGAAAGTCTTAAAAACAACGGCTATATCATTATTGTTGATAACATTGATCAGGCTGCCGAAATTGCAAACAAAAAAGCCCCCGAACACCTTGAACTTGCGCTTGATTCAGGCGAAGTCCGTGACAAGCTTGCAAAAAAAGTCCACAACTTTGGCTCGCTGTTCATAGGTCACGAAACAGCGGAAGTTCTCGGCGATTACGCCGCGGGACTGAACCACACACTGCCTACAGCAACTTCTGCACGTTTTACAGGCGGACTTTCTGTACGACACTTTTTAAAGACTGTAACAACTCTTCGTTCTTCAGGTAAAGGCGCAGAAGGCTGGCAAAAATCCCTTGATGCGGCGGAAACGCTCGGACACACAGAAGGTCTCGAAGGCCACGCCGCCGCCGCACACATACGAAAGTAAACAGATTTTTTATTTAGTCGCAGATCATCAGACAGCCGCAAGACCAACTTTAAGATCAGCAATAATGTCGTCTACGTTTTCAAGACCTACTGAAAGACGGACCATACCACCGTCAATTCCGGCGGCGACAAGCTGTTCATCCGTAAGCTGACGGTGCGTTGCTGATGCAGGATGCAAAACACAAGTGCGTATATCGGCAACATGAACTTCATCGATAGCAAGTTTCAGAGCATCCATAAAACGCACAGCTGGTTTTCTTCCACCACGTATGCTGATTGAAATTACGCCGCAGGTTCCGTTCGGCATATATTTTTGGGCAAGTTCATAATACCGGTCGCCAGGCAGTCCCGGATACGAAATTTTTTCAATTTTATCACTGGATTTTAAGAATTCAGCAACCTTCACAGCATTTTTAACATAACGTTCCATGCGTACAGGCAGAGTTTCCAGACCAAGGTTCAGATAAAAGGCACTCTGAGCCGAAGGATAACACCCAAAATCACGCATCAACTGAGTACGAGCCTTTACAATATAAGCCGCCTTGCCAAAATCACCGACATACCGCAAACCATGATAACTCTCATCAGGCTCAACCATATCCGCAAATTTACCTGTAGCCTTGTATGCTTTTTCCCAGTCAAATTTTCCACTGTCAACAATACAGCCACCGCCCTGAACAGCATGACCGTCCATATACTTGGTAGTGGAATGAACAACAACATCCGCGCCCCATTCAATCGGGCGGCAGTTTACAGGCGTTGCAAAAGTGTTGTCCACTATAAGGGGAAGATTATTGTCATGAGCAGCCTTTGCCCAAGTTTCAAAATCAAAGACTGTTAAGGCTGGATTTGCGATTGTTTCGCCGAAAATACACTTAGTATTCGGTTTGATTGCTTTTACAATTTCATCGTAGGAAGAATTTACATCTACCCATATACACTCAATTCCGAGCTTCTTTAACGTAAAGCCGAACAGATTGATTGTTCCGCCGTAAATACTGGAAGAAGAAATAAAACTGTCTCCGGCACTGCAAAGGTTCAGGACAGAAAGAAGACTTGCAGCCTGACCGCTGGAAGTAAGCATACAGCCGACACCACCCTCAAGGTCTGCAATTTTTTGTTCAACAGCATCACAGGTGGGATTTGCAAACCGCGAATACATATACTCGGTAGGCTTGTCAAAAAGAGCCGCAACATGATCACAGCTGTCAAAACGGTAGGTTGTACTCTGAACTATAGGAATTGTTCCCGGACCACCGTTTTCGGGTTTGTAGCCGGAATGAAGTACTTTTGTTTCAATTTTCATATTCAACCTTCCAAATAAACAGTTTTTGTTTTATAATAACATATTAAGGTTATATTGAACAGCAAAAAAAGTCTGGAGAAAAAACAATTGCAATTAAAAGGAACACATTATGAAAACAAAACTGACCGTTGTTTTTGCATTTGCAGCTGTATTGCTCATGCTCTCATCCTGCGCACAAAAGACACCCAAAACTTATGCCGCCAAATACGGATTTAAAACCGGAGTGTCAGTTGCGATAGGTGACCTGTACAATGAAGATTATATAAAAATCATCAAAGAAAACAGCTCCATAGTTGTCGCAGAAAACTGCATGAAATGGGCAAACCTCAGACCAAACAAAACTTTCTGGAACTGGACCGATGTCGACAAGCTCGTTGAATTTGCGGAAAGCAACAAAATTGCAGTAAAGTGGCACACACTTTTCTGGCACAACCAGAACCCGGGCTTTATCTCATCATTCAAAAGCCGGGAACAGGCACTAGAGACCATGGATGAGCACATCACAACAATCATGTCGCGTTACAAGGGCAGAATCAGCGAATACGACGTTGTAAACGAAATGTTCAACGAAGACGGCACAATGCGCGAAACAGTCTGGTACAAATCAATCGGACCGGACTACATAGAGCACGCTCTTATAAAAGCACGGGAGACAGACCCTAACGCCAAACTCTTTCTTAACGAGTATAACAACGAGGAACAAGGAAACAAAAAAGCCGACGCAATGTATAACTTTGTAAAGGACCTGGTCGACAGAGGCATCCCGATTGACGGTGTAGGATTCCAACTTCATCTTGCCACTATCTATCCATACAACGAAGCAGCCGTTAGATCCAACATACGCCGCTACGCCGATCTGGGACTCCAGGTTTCTTTCAGCGAAGTAGATGTCCGCATGCCTGTACCATCATCTGAAAGTGACAGACAGACACAGATGAACACGTACTGTTCACTCGCAAAACTGGCAAAGGAAGAACCAAATGTTACAAGCTTTATTACGTGGGGATTTACCGACAAACAAAGCTGGATTCCGAGTACATTTCCAGGTTACGGCGAAGCTTTGCTCTACGACAAGGACTTAAAAAAGAAACCCGTTTACGAGGCCTTTGTAAAAGAACTCGCAAAATAAAACACAAAGCCGGAACAGTATTTCACCCTTCCGGCTTTTTTCTTATATCACAACAAATACTTTTTATTTACACAAAATCAAAGCAGAAGTATAATAAGTTATCGATATCAAACCAGAGTGTAACATCAGGAGCCTTTCATGAAAAACGGTTTTTTACGAAGAGTATTCTATCCTTCCAAAAAAAAATATTCAGATTTATCAGTAAAAGAACGTGCCCAAATACCTGTAATAATATTTGGAGCCGTTGTTTTTACTATTGGTTTTGCAGGAACGACTACCGCTGAATTTTTGCGACGTACATATCTACCTATGATATTCTCAATTGCAGCTTCATTGTCTTTTCTGACTTCGCTTATTCTTTTGAGAAACGACAGAATAAAACGCGCTACAACAATGGATACAATCGGAATGCTTATAGGCACATTGGGTATCACATTCTTCCTCGGAATGGGAGTTTCACCGCTTGAACTTTACAGAACTTCCTGTTTTATCGTTGTTGCAGCAATCTTTAACCAGCTTTTTGCAATGCGCGACTTTCAGGTAAAATTATTCAACTTTGCAGTCTGCATAGCCTGGATTACCGCATGCTGTATGGAATTCAAAGCTCTCAGCGCTACCGCAGAAACAAAAGAGATAATCACAGCAATAGCAATAGGAACAGCAGCCATTGTATCATCACTATACGGTTTTTCAATGATGTGGAAGCAAAACCGCATAATAACGGACGAAGCAGTTCGAGAAAGCGATAAGGCAGAATCTTCTCTCGTCACGATAAAAGATGTACTGAAGAAAAATTCACAGGGACTCGAAATCGGCAACAAACTCAACAGCGAAGTTATGAACGTAAATACAAGCGTTTCGGAAATAAACGGTCTGTATCAAAACCTCATGGATGAGTCATTGAACTTATCCGAAAAAGCTTCGACCATAAACAAGTCCAGCGAAGAAGTAATGAAACAGGTACAGCGTATGCAGGAAAGTGTCCACAACCAAAATTTGTCGCTTTCGCAGACATCCTCAGCGATGACTCAAATTTCCGCAAATCTTTCGAACATAGCCGCAATCGCCGAAAAACGCAAAACTTCGATGACAGACATGGTAAAAACGCTGAATTCCCAGACAAATTACATACAGGAACTAGTCGCCGATGTAGGCAAGGTTCAGTCATCATCTGACTCAATCAGTGCTTTTGTTGAAACCGTAAACGACATTGCCGCACAAACCGGACTTTTGGCAATGAACGCCTCTATCGAAGCCGCACACGCAGGCAATTCCGGCAAGGGCTTTTCCGTCATCGCCCAGGAAATCCGCAAACTCTCTGAACAGACAACCAAAAACGCAGAGCACATTTCTGACCAGCTCAAAACAAACAAAGATCTTGTAACAAACGCGACACAGTCAGCAACAAACCTTGCAGAGTATACAAACAGGAACAATGAAGAGCTTCGCAGCACAATCAACGCAATAGAAGAGATTCTTGCAGGTATAGGCGAAATGAGCACAGGAACAGGAGAAGTAATGAATTCACTGCACTCACTTTTGCAAGAAGCCGAAGCGACAAATTCACTCGTAACTCAGTCCGTAAACGAAATCAGCAATCAGGACAACGCTATCTCAGCAATCTCGCAGTTCTCATTCAACCTGAATCAGAGAGTCGATGCTCTTAATACGCTGCTGCAAAAAATCAAGCAGGCAATTACAAATGTAAACGAGGTTGCACAGCAGAATTCGGAGACAAGCGAAATGATTGCTTCAACGCTTTCAAACATCGAAGCCTGATTCAGCCCAGAACTCTGCAAATAACGCACTTGAGATATTCTGACTTTGGATAGCCGGAAAGAACCGGATGATCCGGACCGGCTCCGCGTTTTTCCAAAATCTGAATGCGCTTATGGCTGTCCATTGTCGCATGCATCAGCATATCGCAGAACATGTGTGATTCCATAAAATACGAACACGAACAGGTTACAAGAATACCGCCCTCATTGAGCAGCCGCATTGCGCGCAGATTAATTTCCTTATAACCGCCGTACGCTTTGTCTATCATTTTTGCCGACTTGGTAAAAGCAGGCGGGTCAAGAATTATCACGTCAAACTTTTCACCGTCCGCCTCATACTGCTTTAGCAAATCAAAAACATCGGCGCACACTGCGCTCATTTTGCCTTCCGCCTGATTGAGCGTGATGTTCCGGTTCACCATATCAACGGCTTCCTGCGAAATATCAACTGAAACAACGCTTTTTGCGCCGGCTTTTACCGCGTTCAGCCCGAAAGCGCCCGTGTGGGTAAACGTGTCCAGAACTTTTTTACCGTGGCAGAAAGGCATAATCGCCTGTCTGTTCCACTTTTGGTCAAGAAAGTATCCGGTTTTCTGACCTTTTTCTATGTCAACGGCAAGTCTTATTCCGTTTTCTACAATAATCAGATTTGTATCAAACTCTTTGCCTATCCAGCCGGCTTTTTGTGGCAAACCTTCCTTTTCCCTTACAGAAGCATCGCTCCTTTCATATATGCCGTCAGGTTTGCAAACCTTGTTCAGCGCTTTTAAAATCTCCGACCGGAACACTTCGCAAGAAAGCGACAAAAACTGAACAACCAGAAACACCTTATTTTTTTCATCACAGAATCGTTCACATATCAAACCGGGAATAAAGTCGGCCTCAGCAAAAATAAGCCTGTATGAATCGTTGTCGGCATAACATATTCTGCGCATATTATACGCGTTAAGAACTTTCTTTTCCCAGTAAGTTTCAGTATCCGCAAGAATCTGGTCAGCATGTTCACTGTCAATCATGCGCACCGTTATCTTGGACTTGTGGTTAAAAACGCCTGTACCTAAAAAGCCGCCGGCTTTTGTGTATACTTCAACAACAGAACCGTCAGTAACAGAACACGAAGAAAAATCCTCAACCTTCCATTCCGATTTTTCATCAGAACGATGCTTTACATGCGAAATTTCATTGTCGAACACCCAGGGGAATCCCTGTTTAAGTTCGTTTTCTTCGCCCTTTTTAAGAAAAACTCTGGGGAAATTATTGCCGTTCATGGTACAAATTATAACAGAATGCAAAAAACATCACAATTATATAAGCGCGTGTTTCTGCCAGCGGCGACTCTTCCATCTGAAAAGCATAACAATTCCGCGTGTTGTTTCGTCAGTACCGATTCCAAGCCAAAAACCTACAAGCCCAAGCCCGCACTTTAGCCCTAGTATGTAACTGCCAAGAACCATAATGCACCAGTTGGAAAAAATACCGTACAAAACTGGGAATCGTACATCGCCTGCGCCTTTAAGCGCGCCTACCGCTACAAGATTCAGGGACCTGCCGAATTCTATGTATATCGAAAACAATAAAAGTGTATGTACAAGGTTAAAAACCTCATCAATATCAGTAAAAATCCTGATGACAGAGCCTTTTATCAGATTTACAAGAATAATCAGCACAACGGAACATGCCGTTGCAACCCCCTGATAAATCCACAGCTTTTTGTACGCAGTTTCTGATTGTCCTGCACCGACGTAATAGCCTATTTTAATCTGTGTTGCGTTTCCTATTGCCATTGCAACCGCAAAGACAAAGCGGACAATCGTCATTGTGTAAACCTGCGCCGACATGGCATAGGTTCCCAGTGTAGAAATCATCGCCATGATAACAATCTGGCTTGTATTGTACGAAAGACTCTCGCCCGCGGTAGGAACACCTACTGAAAGAACAAGCCTGTAGCTCTCGGACGGCACATGCAGAATTCCGCGCATCGAAAAATGCACATCTTCCTTTTTGCGTATATAAAACACAAACATGATGCACGAAACGACCATTGCAAAACCAGAAGCAAAAGCAACACCAGGAACTCCTAATACAGGCAGACCAAACCAACCATATAGAGAAAGCGCATTTCCTACCACATTCACAAGGTTTGCAACAATTGAAACAATCATTACTTCGGTTGTATAACCGTAGCTGCGGAGAATTGCGCCCTGAAGCAGACTGAACGCGTTAAAAAAGCAGAATACACCACCGTAAATAATAAAATACTGCCATGCATAATCGCGGACAGAATCTTCAAGCGTATAGCAGTTAAGGAGCGGTCCTGTGCCAAAAAATACTATCAGCATCAACAGGGTCGAAATAGCCAGAACCATTATTGTACATGCCTGTGCTATGTGATTCAAATCTTTTTTAGATTTTTCGGCTCCCAGGTATTGGGCAAGAACTATCGAACAGCCGGTACATATCACCGCAAATATCAGATTCAAAAAGAAAGCATACTGAGCCACAAGCCCGACCGCCGCTACAGCTTCGTTGCTGTATGAACTCAGCATCATTGTGTCTACGGACGAAACCAGAATTCTGAAAAACTGTTCCATGGCTATTGGCAATGTGAGT
>JAEEQG010000091.1 GCA_016285185.1 Spirochaetota bacterium | reverse complement strand
TTGTCGTTAAAGTTTGTAGGAGCCATCGGATTTAATCCGTTTTCATCATGCACCGCATGAATTCCATGGAAGCCGCCGTCTTCTACACCCTGAACAACAGGATGCTCAACATCAGCTTTATCTGGCTGTGCAATTACAACTTTTACGCCCTTATTTTTTTCCTTAAGGTATTTTCCAACTCCGTGAGTAGAACCACCAGTTCCAACACCACCGACAAAAATATCTACCTTACCGTCTGTATCTTCCCAAATTTCAGGGCCTGTATGTTTGTAGTGTGCTCCAGGGTTGTCAGGGTTAGAAAGCTGTCTTGTCGTCCAGCTGTTCGGAGTTGTTTCAAGCATCCAGTCATATACTTCGTTGAATGCTTCGATGCCCTTTTCAAAAACGCCTGCAATCAATTCTTTTGGCGGATTAACAATCTCTGAGTTATATGCTTCAAGCAGTTTTTTGCGTTCAATAGAAACACCGTCCTGAATTCCGACTTTAAACTTGTAGCCTTTAGCTGCCGCAATGGCCGCAATTCCAATGCCCATATTGCCTGATGTAAATTCTACGAGAGTAGTTTTGCCCGGTTCAATTTCGCCGCGTTTTTCTGCTTCTTCAATAATTTCTAAAGCGGCACGGTCTTTATGAGAGCCAGCCGGGTTAAAGTATTCAAGCTTGCCTGCAATGCGGCCCTTAAGACCAAGAGCTTTTTCAAGATTATGAAACTCTACAAGTGGTGTATGACCGACAAGTTCTGTAATTGAATTATAAATCTTTGACATAATATTTCTCCTTATAAATTAGATCTTATAATCGTCAGCCATATCCATGAGACCGTATTCAAGAAGAATCTGCTCAAGACGTTCCTGAGTCATCGGTGTCGGAATAGTAAACATCTGGTTGTTGATTACTGCTTCTGCGAGGTTGCGGTATTCCTGAGCCTGTGCAGAATCTGGCTTATATTCGATTACTGTCTTGCGGTTAATCTCTGCGCGCTGAACGATATTGTCACGTGGAACAAAATACAAAAGCTGAGTTCCAAGTTCCTTAGCGAAAGCACGGAGCAAATCAAGCTCGCGGTCAACGTTGCGGCTGTTACAGATAATGCCGCCAAGACGTACACCGCCAGTTTTTGCGTAACGGCTGATACCCTTTGCGATGTTATTAGCCGCATAGAGGGCCATCATCTCGCCAGAAGCTACAATGTAGATTTCCTTAGCCTTGCCTTCGCGGATAGGCATAGCAAAACCACCACAGACAACGTCACCAAGAACATCGTAGAAAACAAAATCAAGATCATCTGTATATGCGCCCAAGTTTTCAAGCATACTGATAGAAGTGATAATACCGCGTCCTGCACAACCTACACCTGGTTCCGGGCCGCCTGATTCAACACAGCGTGTACCGCCAAAGCCTGTTCTCATGATGCGCTCAAGCTCGATATTTTCACCTTCGTCGCGGATTGTGTCCAATACTGTTTTTTGTGCAAGACCGCCAAGCAAAAGACGGGTTGAGTCAGCCTTTGGGTCGCAACCTACAACCATGACTTTTTTTCCGTGCTCAACAAGACCTGCTGTAAGGTTCTGCGTTGTCGTTGACTTTCCGATTCCGCCCTTTCCGTAAATTGCTATCTGTCTAAGTTCTGCCATTTGTAACTCCCTTTATATTTACATACCTAGTATTCAAGTAGGTATAAGTAATGTAAAACTTATTACCTACTATGTCAATAGGTTTTAGTAAAATTATTTCTTTTTTTAGAAACTAATGGGAGCTTATACGGTTATTGCAGATAACAAATACAAAATATAAAGAGATTTAAAAAATGAAGAATGTGAGATTCAGTATCTACAGATTGATTCTGTATCCTATTCCGCGCACGGTTTCAATAAGTTTTGGATTTTTCAGTTTTTGCCTTAAAAGCCTGACGTGCACGTCCAACGTTCTGGTTTCTATTTCTTTTTCATAATTCCAAATAGATTTAAACAGCTCTTCTCTAGTAACAATTTCACCTTTCTTTTCCATAAGGAACAAAAGTAAATCATATTCTTTTACTGTCAGCTGAACTTCTTTACCAGAAACAAAGACTTTTCGGCTTTTTGTATTGATAATCACATTTCTTGCAGTTTTCAAATGATTTTCAGAACTGTCACTTAAAACCGGATCATTTATACTTGGCTGAATTACCTGAATTACACCAAAAACACAGTCACCGGCTTTTTCAATTTTGCGGACAAGATCCATATATTTAAGCTCAGCTTTAACATTGCTTCCGTTTTCAATTCTTTTTCGGCTGGCTTTTTTAAGTTCTTTTTTCGTCTTATCAATCTGATCCTCAACATCAGAAAGCAACACTTTATCAATTTCAGAAAGCCCCAGTGCAATGTAGGTGCAAGTCTGTTCATAAAAAACATGAACCTGTTCAAAATAAGAGCGCAGTTCGCTTGATTGATTTTCATATAGAGATGCATTCCCGTCATTTTTAAACTTACAGACAGTATGCATCATGGAACAACATTCATCACTTAAATCTTCAAGATTTTGCACAATAGCAATCATGCGCGCAAAATTATTGCGGTCGTTGTAATTGGCACTTGGAAGGCGCGAGCATTTCTGTAAAAATTCAGTGATTTCATGATTCATTTCATCAACATAATCTTCTTGTGCATTTATCTTTTCAACAAGCTATGTAAGGTTATCATTTTTCTGATTAAGACTTTCGCCAAGACAGTCCATCATTTCCATTACACGGGCAGACATTTTCGA
>JAEEQG010000090.1 GCA_016285185.1 Spirochaetota bacterium | reverse complement strand
GTATGAGAATTCCGAAAAAACTTTGGAATCAACCTGCTCCGCAGTTCCCCACACGCCGCGTTCCGATTCCGATGTTACGGAACCAGCCGTAAACAAATGTGCCAAAAGAACTGACTGTTCCGCGCCGCTGTTTTTACGGGCAGCAGAAGCAATCTTTGCAATAAAGGCTTCCTGCGCATTAGTAGCGTCCGCTTCATCTTCACCGGTTCTACCCGCCGAAGGCTGACAGAACGGAAAAAGATAAAACGCCGTGCCGTCAACAACCACAGGAGTTTCTATATTTTCAAATGAAGTGCGTATATGGATTCGCTGAAAATCCAAAAGTTCCGCGGCGTAAGAAAGGCGGTTTGCGGAATCGTGATTACCTGAAATTATGAAAATGTGCAGTTCAGGTGAAGCATTCTTGAGCTCCGCAAGAAAGTTTGAAAACAGCTCCACTGCCTCCGCCGGCGGAACAGAACGGTCATAAACATCGCCGCAAACAAGCAAAGCTTTGTACGGACTGCCGGACGCGGCTTCGTTTTTTATTTCCTGCACAATTTGTGAGAGCATATGCTTTTGGTCGGGAATTAGAGAACGTTCATAAAAAAGCTTGCCCAAATGCAGGTCGCCGGTTTGTAAGATTTTCATAACTACAAATAAGAATAAGGCAAGTAAAAAGGAAAAGCAATATAAAAAGCTGTCCATATTTCAAGACAGCTTTTAGTTCGTATTTAAAAACAGATTTCAGATTTGATACTTTTGTTTGATACTATTTGATACTGCCGTCAATCGGTACAATGCCACCGTCTGCATCAAACTGCAGTTTGCAGAATTTGAGGTTGCGCTTGTTGTCTATTCCCTTTGAAAGTTCGCAGTCGTGATAGAACAAGTACCACTGGTTTTTGTACTGAACGATGGAATGATGCGTTGTCCAGCCCAAAACAGGAGTAAGAATTACACCGCCGTATGAGTAAGGACCGTACAGTTTGTCCGAAACAGCCCAGCACAAAAGGTGTGTGTCGCCTGTGGAATATGTAAAATAGTATTTGCCGTCTTTTTTGAAAAGCCATGAAGCTTCAAAGAACCGGCGGTTGTGGTCGCGGCCCTTTAACGGCTGTCCGTCTTTATCAACAATAACAAGGTCTTTTGGGTCTTCCGCAAATTCTTTCATGTTGCCGGCAAGTTTTACAATCTTAGGGCATACAGCAGGAACATCGCCTTCAGACTCTTTGTTGTTCTTATCCCAAACATTGTTGCGGTACTGGTCAAGCTGACCGCCCCAAATACCGCCGAACGTAAGATAGTAAGAACCGTCATCTTCCTTAAAAGCGCACAGGTCAATACTGTAGCTGCCTTTCATGTAGTTATCTTCCGGTATAAAAGGACCTTCAGGTTTGTCTGCAACAGCCACACCAAAGCGGAACATTCCGTCCTTGTCGCGTGCAGGAAAATACAAATAATACTTGCCGTCTTTTTCAGCGCAGTCGCAGTCCCACATCTGCATTTTTGCCCATTTTACGTTCTTTACGTTTAGAATTTCACCGCAGTCAACAGGAGGCTTTGTCATGTCTTCCATTCTGAAAACATGATAGTCTTCCATCATGTACTGATCACCGTTGTCATTGGATGCAATGTCGAGATCCAAATCGTGGGACGGATAAATATACAGTTTGCCGTTAAAAACATGAACGGAAGGATCCGCCGTATACATATGTGTTATAAGTGGTTGTTTTTCAATCATAAATAAACCTGCCGTAAAACTTTCTAAGCATAAAGCTTTATTTAAGTATAATGGAAAGATTCAGCATTACAATAGGGAACTTCTCTGATACTACCGGCAAAACGCCCGAAACTGATAAAACAAAAAGAAATAACTTGACCATTGAATAAGAGTAAACTATTATTACAATAATATGAGATTGTATACCTTTAAGGGCGGTATCTATCCGTCCGAAAAAAAGGAATTGTCAAACAGCTGTAAAATGGAAAAAGCCTTTCCATCCACAAAAACTGTTGTAATTCCCGTAACTCAGGGCGGAGCTGCAAACAAACCGCTTGTATCCGTGGGTGATATTGTATCCAAAGGACAGATTATCGCGGATTCTGACGTTTATATTTCCGCACCTGTACATGCTTCTGTTCCGGGCAAGGTAACAAAAATTGAACCTCGCATTGTAACGG
>JAEEQG010000089.1 GCA_016285185.1 Spirochaetota bacterium | reverse complement strand
TTGAAGCTGATATTTACAGAGCCAAGTCCGCAAACTACGGAAAAATGGTTCTGTTTGTGACCATCGGAAAAAAATGTTTTTATTCCCGACTTTTTCATGTCGCCAAAGCGGATTTCGCCCAGACCGACTCTTGCGTCGATGGAGTAATCGTCCTGACTGCCGTTTATTTTTAGTCCGATGTTACCCATACCGCAGTCAATGTTATTTATGCCGGACACGGTTCCGCTGAGCTGCAGATTGCCCATACCGCAGCGCAGGTTGACCTGTCCTCCGATGAGATCGTTGAGAACGAGATTGCCTGCTGCAACATCCAAAAGCGCACTTTGACACTTGATTGAAGTTTTTGTCGTCAAAGAACCTGCACCTACGTTTATTTTGAGAATCTTGAGAGAAACGTTCTCTGGAACCGTTATCAGCATCCGCGGATGAAAATTCTTCATGTTTTCATGCGAAAAAAAGTTTAATGACGGCAATCTTTTTGTATTTTTAATCGTCAGCGTTTTTTGTGCTGAAACGGAACAATCCATTGCTTCGCGGGCTATTCCCCTTGTTTCAACGGAGAATGAGTTTCCGCCGATTATTACGATTTCTGCTGCACCAACACCGATTTCGAGGTTTGTGATGTCTTTTTCGGCAAAAGTAAACTTTTGCGCGGACGGTCCTGTGCTGTAATCATTGTTATATGATTCAGATTTTGTGCCCTCGGTTTTGTTGTCGCTTTTGTCAGCGGAACCGGTTTTTGAAGGAACGCACGCAAACTTTTCCTTTATTTCCTGGGCAAGTTTTTCGGGGTCACCGAGTTCTTCAATAACCTTTTCGTCATCACCTGCATCCTCAAAGTAGTTTGTGTAATAATCCATTACTTCTTTCTGCTCTTCAAGGGGCAGAGCCATAATACTGTCCTGAATTTTTTTCAGGTATTTTTGTCTTGTAAGTTTCATTATCATTCTCCCTTTCCAAAAAGCATACCTTCGATGTCTTTCCGGTAAGTCAGCCATTCCCTGCGGTACTCGTCAAGCTGAATCATTCCGTTCGGTGTAATCTTGTAGTACCGCCTGTTTCTTCCAGCATATTCCCTGTCATAGGTTTCTAGACATCCGTCTTTTTGCAGACGGCGGAGGACCGGATATAATGTGCTTTCAGAAACATCCATAATGCTTCGGACATCTTGTGTAATTTTGTAACCGTAAGTTCCTTCAGTTTCTCCGGAAACAACTGCAAGAACTACAGCATCTAATAACGCTGTGCCCGTTGTAAATGACATAAATCCTCCTTTTGTTACAATATTATTTTGTTATGCATAATATACGAAATATAATATAATTCGTCAAGTATATTATAAAAAATATTATATAAAAATTTCATATGTGCAAGAAATGTCTGTTTTATGCTATAATGTCGCAATGCAGGAAAATCCGGAATATTTGACTACACAACTCATAACATATTTGGGCAACAAACGCAGATTGATTTTTGAAATTGAAAAACAAGTTTCTTCTATTATAAAGCGTTTAAATAAAGAAAAATGTGTTTGTGCCGATTTGTTTTCGGGTTCCGGTATTGTTTCCCGTATGTTAAAGCAGTATTCGTCCTGCCTTATTGCAAACGATATAGAAGATTATGCAACGGTTCTTAATTCCTGCTATTTGTCTGACAAATCTAAATTTGATGAAAACTATTATGATTTTATACGTAATATAATAGAAGAAAAATTTGAATCCGATCTGTATGAGGGAATAATTACAAATAATTATGCGCCTAAAGATGATAAACATATTCAGTCTGGAGAACGGGTTTTTTATACACATGCTAATGCTGTAAGAATTGACACATACAGAAAACTGATAGACGATTGCATTAATAAGGAAGATTTTAAAAAATTTTTTCTTGCTCCGCTTATTGTTGAAAGTTCAGTACATACAAACACAAGCGGTGTATTTAAGGGATTTTACAAGGATAGAAAGACCGGTACGGGCTGTTTCGGTGGAAACGGACATAATGCCCTTACACGTATTATGGGTAGGATTGAACTTAAAAAACCCGTATTGAGTAATTTTGAATGTGAGTACCGGATATTTCAGAAAGATGCTGTTACACTTTCTAAGGAACTCTCGGGAATAGACATTGCTTATCTTGATCCGCCTTATAATCAGCATCCTTATGGTTCAAATTATTTTATGCTCAATCTTATAATTAAAAATGAAATAACTGCACCGGTAAGCAATGTTTCCGGCATTGTGAGCGGTTGGAACCGATCGGTTTTTAACCGAAGGCAGACTGCTGTTCTTGCTTTAGAAGAAATCATCAAAAGTATAGATTCCAAATTTATTATTATTTCTTACAATTCAGAAGGTTTTATAGCCTTTGACACAATGCTGGAGATTCTTAAAAAGTACGGAAAGTATGAGACGGTCGAGATAAAATATAATACTTTCAGAGGTAGCCGTAATTTAAAGGAAAGAAATATACATGTAAAAGAATATTTATTTATTCTTGAAAAAAAATAAAAATAATCTTGATTTATTAAAATTATGCATTATATTTTTTATATAGTTGTTTTTGGAGGTGGCTATGAGTGATCTGTTGAATAAGATTAAGCATTATTTGGATAAGGGTGTTGAAGCTTCTTCCGAGGCTTTGTCAAAAGCCGGTGAAAAAGTACGGGATTTTAGCGATAAAAGTGTAATTAAAATTGAAATAAGCAAGCTGGAAGGAAAAATACAAAAGAAACAGCAGGATTTGGGTGCTTTTGTTTTTGAACAACTTGTAACACAGCAAAAATCCAGAATCACAAAGGAAAATACAGAATTAGTAGCTATCCTTACAGAAATCGAGTCATTAAAGGCCGAAGTAGAAAAGAAAAAGAATACTTTGGAAAATTTTGACGATATTCCTGTTGTAGATGAAAAAGATATAACAAAAGAATAGCGGTTCTTAATCTTTTTTTAATATTTTTTCGCGAAAGAATCTTGACAGAGAAAGGTAAGGTGTGATAACTTAATTTTCGCACCGCCTTACAGGCCGAGTGCGGTATGTTGCAGACATATGAAAAATTATGAAAATTATACCCGATTCTGCACCGAAAACAAAGATATTTGAAAAATAAGCACAAAAAAGCGAAAAAAAGCTTGACAAGAATAAAAGAACAGTGATATATTCTTTAAC
>JAEEQG010000088.1 GCA_016285185.1 Spirochaetota bacterium | reverse complement strand
CGATTTTTCGCAGCTGCTCAAATTGTTTGCTTAAAAAATTGGTCTTGTTTTCAAACAGTATTTTTAGTACCTTTAGTACAATGTACGATTTTTAGATTTGGAGGTTGTAATGGAAGGAAAAGCAGGTTCTGTTTTCAGAAAAATTAAGAATACATCTCTGGTTCTGATTGTGCTTGCCGCTATTATTGCGCTTACCCTTGTTTATACAGGGATGTTCAAGGTTGATGATACCGAGCAGGCAGTTATTACCAGATTCGGAAAATATTATAAGACAGTTGGTGCGGGGCTTCATGTAAAGCTGCCGTTCGGCATTGATAAAAGCTACAATGTTCCCGTAAAGGTTGTTCAGACCGAGCAGTTCGGTTTTCAGACGATAAAGGCCGGTCAGGTTAATCAGTACAAGAATAACATAACAAAAGAATCCACCATGCTTACAGGTGATTTGAACATTGTAGACGTGGAATGGATTATTCAGTACCGCATTGTTGACCCTGTAGCGTGGCTCTTTAACGTAAAAGAATGCCGCCAGACAATCCGTGATATTTCGCAGTCCGTTCTTAATACGCTTGTAGGCGACCGCGCAATTCTCGACATTATGGGTTCTGAGCGTTCCGCAATTCAGAATGCAGCTCTGGATTTGATGAACGACAATTTTCAGCAGCTGGGGCTTGGAATCACTGTAAACACAGTCCGCCTTCAGAACATTGTTCCACCCGCAGGTGTTCAGGAAGCTTTTGACGACGTAAACAAAGCCATTCAGGATATGAACCGCTTTATAAATGAAGGAAAAGAAGCCTATAACGCCGAAATTCCTAAGGCCAAAGGTGAGGCTGACCAGCAGATTCTCATTGCCCAGGGGTATGCCGCAGAGCGTGTAAACAAGGCAAAAGGTGACGTTGCACGTTTTAATGCAGTTTACGAAGAATACCGCAAGGCCCCCGAAGTTACACGGGAACGTTTGTATCTTGAAGCTATGGAAACAATATTCAATGCGCACGAAAATACTTCTCTCATAGACCACAAACTTGAAAATATGCTTCCTGTAAAAAATCTTTCAAACAAAGGAGCTAACTGATGAAAAAAACATTGATTACGCTTTTTGTTCTGGCATTCCTTGCAGTTCTTTTTATAATGCTTGGACCGTTTTTTGTTGTTGATGAACGGGAACAGGTAGTTGTAACCCGTTTTGGTCAGATTGTTGCGTCTCACACAGATGCAGGTCTGCATTTTAAGCTCCCGGTAATAGATGAAGTTGTTACATATCCAAAAATGATACTCTCATTGGACGGCGACCCTCAGCCTATGCCGACAAATGAAAACCAGTACATTATTGTAGATACCACAAGCCGTTGGCGCATAAAAGATCCCAAGTTGTTCTATCAGTCATACAAAACGCTGGATATTGCCTACAACCGCTTGAGCGATATTATCGATTCTGCGACCCGAATGGTTATTGCGCAGAATCCTTTGAGCGAGGTTGTCCGTTCAACTAACAATATTAACAGTGTGGAACAGACTGTTCAGCCTGTAACGATTGAAGACGACAGCAACGAAGCTGTTGCCGGACCGGAAACTTCGGCGGTTGCAAATGAGGAAGTAAAAAAAGGCCGCCGCCAGCTTAGTCTTGAAATGGCTCAGGAAGCCAGCAAAACACTGGAAGAATACGGAATTGAACTTATTGATATTGTTCCGCGCCAAATCAAATACTCGGACGAAATGACCGAGAGCGTTTACAACAGAATGATTAAAGACCGCAATCAGATTGCACAGTATTATCGTTCTCACGGTGAAGGAAAGAAATCCGAATGGTTTGGTAAACTTGAAAACGAAAAACGCTCGATTTTGTCAGAAGCTTACAAAAAATCTGAGGAAATAAAGGGTACTGCTGATGCGGAAGCTTCCAGAATTTATGCCGAAGCTTATTCAAAGGCGCCGGAATTCTACGCGTTCTGGAAGAGTCTTGAATCCTACAAGGAAACAATGCCCAAGTTCGACGCCACATACAGTACCGACATGGAATACTTTAAGTATATGTATTCTTCAAACGGACGGTAGTTTTAGGATTAGAATATGCAGAACATTCTGGTTGCGGGAGAAAGGCTTGTTCTACGAACAGGAATGAGCAACGATGAGTTCTCAAAAGCGAATATCATTCAGTACATAAACGACAAGGGGTATGTTGCTGAGTGGAATAATGACGGTGAGTATGTTTTCCGTGAATGGTGCTTTGACTCGGTTGAAGAGAGCGACAGCAAAATCGAGTTGTCGGGCGACTCTTTTTCGGGAACAACGCTGTACGATATTCTGTGTGAAATTCAAAATTCCGCAAGCGGCGATGTCTGCATAAAACCTAACGAAATACAGAAAAAATACTGGAATACTGTTGTTGCATTGATACAAGCGGTAAAAAGCGCCGCTGCACAAAAAGTAAAGATTCCAAATTCCGGCCCGCTTGGAATAGTCTGTGGTGCTGACGGTTCTTTCCTTTTTCTGCCGGACATAATTCTTAATCGCTCGCTTTCAATCCGTTCTCAGGAATTGGTTGCCGAATACTATTATTCATGGAAGCAGCCTTTGCTGCCGTATGAGGAAACTTTTTCGCTGACTTGTGCCGCGTATTTGTATACGATTTTAACGTGCCGGACGGCTTTCCCCGCAAAAAACATAGATGATATTGCTGAGGATTACTGCGACTGTAACTTTGTTCCTGTTCAGTATTATGCATCGCTAAAGCCGGAACTCGCGGAAAAAATCAATAACTGCCTTGACGGCAAAAAGAAATTCCGGCCGACTGTGGCGCGTCTGCTTGATTTTTTGTCGTTGGAAATAGATTCATTATATATAGAAAACAATGTGCAAAATTCGTCCGATGTTCTTGCAAAGTTCCTTAAAAAACAGACTGTGTCCGTAAAGCGGATCCGCTTTTTCAAAAAGCATGTCGGCGCAATCAGCATCGTTTCAGTTATAACAGTCTGTATTCTTGCGGTTGTAATATCCACCGTCAATTCAATAAAAGCAAAACCGACAACAAAAGGGCTTACTGTTTTTGAAACAGTTGAATCGTATTATGCAGGCTATAATCATTTGAATGATGATATTGTGGATACCTGTCTTGCAGGTCCTGACACAAAATCAATTTCAAAGGTTGTTTCGCAGATTTATGTTGTCGGCAAAATGAAAGCCGCCTACGGTGACGGTTCAGGAATTTTTACGCCGGCGCAGTGGCTCCTGATGCCCGATTTTGAAAAAGAGGGCGTTTATGGGCTTACAAGGCTTGTAATAGACGGAAAACCTGCGGATTTGAGTGCTGAGTATATAGCAGAAACCGACAGGCCTGTTTTGGAAGTAACCGCCGGTGAAAAATCCGTTGCAAATGCTTCGTTCTATTTGGTTTCGAATATGCAGGAAGAAGGTTTATCCGTTGAAAAACATGATGCGGTTTTAAGCTTAGAATTCCTGAAAAAACGCTGGTGCATAACACATATTGATGAAACAATTACGCCGGTTAAGGTGGATTTGGAAGAATTCATAAAAGCGTGGAAAGACGGTTCTGTGGAAGAATACAAATGGCTGCCGTCGGAATCTGATTTGAAAACTGCGGAAACAGAACTCAAAAAGAAGTTTACGCTTTTGGGTGATATTGAATAAAAAAAAGACCGGTTATCCGGTCTTTTTTTGTAGTGTCAGACAGTTATTATGGTTATTGCCTGTCCCAAAGAATTTCGGGATAATAACCGGATTTTATCTTTGCGTCAATCTCTTTCTTTACGTTTTCCCTGTCTTCCGAATACGTCATGCCGAACCATTGTTCACCCGATGTGTACACTTTGAGTTTTCCAAGTTTTTCGGAAACAAGCAGACCCGCTGCTTCCGGAAGAAGAGCTTCCGTTTTGGGTGCTTCAAGATTTTTTGCGATAAAGTTATCCCAATAGATGTGAAAACCTTCAAACGCCTTGGGTGTAAAACCAAAGAAATTCATTGAAACTGGTTCTTTTCCCGTGAACTCAAAAACTTCATCTCCAAGCCGGCTTATGATTTTATTGTTTTCGTAGCCTATTTTTGTATGTTCACGCATTGAAACAAGATATCCGTCTTTTACAAGCGGTATGCCGCGGGAAACAGTTCCGTTTTTGCTCATTGTATTAGCAAGTTCGTATGCTACCATTGCGTGTTCGGTATCATCATTGGAGAGTGCGCAAAGATGTTTTGCTATTGTTTCAAATCCCTGTCTGCCGTAATAATCGTCAGAATTTATTACCGCAAACGGCGTTTTTATTGCCTGTTCTGCGCATAAAACGGCGTGAATTGTGCCCCATGGCTTTTCTCTGCCTGAAATTTTTGTAATCTGTTCTGCGGAAAGCAGACTTGTTTTTTCCTGAAAAACGTATTCGGCGTCAAAATTCTTTGCAATTCTGTCGAACAGCCGTTCTCTGAAATCTTTTTCAATATCTTTACGGATAATAAATACTACTTTTCCAAAACCGCTTTTTTTTGCGTCATATGTTCCAAAATCCAACAAAGTTTCGCCGTTCTGTCCTACGGCATCAATCTGTTTTATTCCGCCGTATCTGCTGCCCATACCGGCGGCCAAAACCAATAGTGTAGGTTGCATGTTTGTATCTCCAGATGTAGTGATTCTTTTTACAGGCACGAGGTCTGCATTGCAACAAATTTCTTACTTGATTTCTTAATAGTATATTACAAATTCCAAATATGCAAGATATGAAATCCTGTGACAATGCCTTTCTGTCGTTTGCTTTAACCCTTGACTAGTACAGAACTATAATGTAATTTATTAAGACCAGTTTAAAAAAAATAAGGAAGGTTTTTATGCCATTAACTGCTGCTGCACAGACAGCTACCGGCTTGGGAAGTCTTTTCTCAATGCTCCCTATATTACTTATTTTTGTAATATTTTATTTTCTGCTTATCAGACCTCAGAATAAAAAACAGAAAGAAACTGAGAAAATGATTGCAGCCCTTAAGAAAGGTGACAAAATTATTACAATCGGCGGTATTCACGGTACTATTAGTTCAACAAAAGAAAATACTGTTATTGTTAAAGTTGACGACAATACAAAAATTGAATTTAACCGCTCTGCCATAGCTTCTTTGGTTACAGAAAAAACTGAAAAAGAAGAACCGGCAAAAAAAAGCAAGGATAAGGCTGTAGAAGAAAAAACTGATACAGATAAATCTGAAGATAAATAAATAGAGGAAAAAAGAGTATGAGTAAGCGAAGTCGTTTTATTCTTATTCTTGTTGTTCTTGGTGTTTGTTTCGCTTTTCTTTGGTCGTCAATCGGTTGGTATGCATTTACACCAAAAGATGAACAGACATTAGCACTTGGTTCACTTGAAAAGATAAAGGATTATTCACATGTAATGGCTGTGGCTGATGTTAAGACATTGACTGCGGCTGTCCGTTCAAATGCTTCCGGTGAAGTTCCTGAGGAGTTTTCTTATTTGGAAAAAACTGCCCGGAAGAACTACAAACTTCTTGGTAAAACCGCACCCAAAGAATGGACATTGAGTTCTTTGCTTGCAGGTTATCCTACTGAAAAAGAACTTATTACGACAGTTGAAGCAAAATATCGTGATGATATTCTGAAAGCAAAGAGTTTATATGATGGTTCCGTAAAGCTTGGTCTTGACCTTTCCGGCGGTATGAGTATTGTTATCCGTGCAGACTTGGATGCGGCTCTTGCTTCGCAGGATGAGTATTCTACTGAAACTCCTGATGAGTTTAAAGAACATGCGATGCTTCAGGCAATTGATACACTGAAAAGCCGCATTGACCGTTTTGGCCTTACAGAACCGGTTATCCGCCGTCAGGGAACTGACAGAATCTATGTAGAAATCCCGGGTGCCGCAGA
Source organism: Spirochaetota bacterium (assembly GCA_016285185.1). GTDB lineage: Bacteria > Spirochaetota > Spirochaetia > Treponematales > Treponemataceae > UBA1240. Next base: position 24,126 of record JAEEQG010000088.1, on the reverse strand, counting down.
AGCAAACCAGATTAATTCCATTGTAATGGGTAAGGGTATTTTGAATTTCAGGGCTGTAAATACCGAAGCTTCAAATGCTTTTAATGAATATTACTATTCAAATCCGGAAAATGTTTTTGATGCAAACGGAAACCTTATAAATCCATCTCTTATTCCAGAAGGAACTGAAGTTTTGGGAAGTTATACAAAGGATGATTACGGTCTTGACGAAAGACGCGGTTATCTTGTTGTAGACAAAACTCCTGTACTGGACGGAAAACACGTTAAATCGGCTGAAATCGGCAGCGACAATGTTGGCAAGCCTCAGGTAAATTTTGTTCTTGATTCTGAAGGTGCTGAAATATTTGCAGATTATACTGCTGCTCATGTAGGTGATAATCTTGCGATTGTTTCGGACAATAAGATTAAGTCGAGTGCAACAATTCAGGAAGCTATTGCCGGTGGACGTGTAGCTATCAGCGGATTTAACCTTGATGAAGCTCAGAATCTTAAAAAGGTTTTGGAAACTGCATGGTTGAGTGTTCCTCTTGAAATTGAAACACAGCAGGTTGTCGGAGCTTCTCTTGGTGCATCTTATATCCAGCAGGGATTAAGAGCATTGATTATCGGACTTTTGCTTGTTCTTGTATTTATGATTGTTTATTATCATAGAGCCGGTATTAATGCTGTTATAGCTCAGATTCTTAATATTTTTATCATGTTCAGTGTTCTTTCTGCACTGGGGCTTACACTTACACTTGCCGGTATTGCAGGTATGATTCTTACAATCGGTATGGCTGTTGATGCCAATGTTATCATTTTTGAGCGTATCCGCGAAGAACTTAAGCTTGGTAAAACCCGTGCAGCTGCCGTTTCGATCGGTTTTAAACATGCTTTCTGGGCAATTATGGACTCAAATATCACGACCTTTATTGCGGCTTTCTTTTTGTCTGTTCTGGGTAACGGCTCTATACAGGGTTTTGCCGTAACACTGGCAATCGGTGTTGTTTCTTCTGTATTTACAGCTTTGTTCGTATCCAGACTTATGTTTGACTTTGAAACGGAAGTTCTCCACAAAGAAAAGGTTAGTATCGGATGGGGGATTAAACAATGAGAAAAGTCATTCAATTCAACAAAATGTATATCCCGCTTGTAATTCTGAGTGTACTGCTGATTGCAGGCGGTATTTTCGGTTATTGTACAATCGGAATTAACTACGGTATTGATTTTAAACCTGGTTTGATTCAGGAAGTTCGTATTGCACCTTCTGCAATCTTTCTTACCTATGAGGGAAATACAGCTGTTTCTGTTGATGCATCAACTGCGGGCGTTGCTGTTGTTGTTAGTGGTATAGGTTCTGATAATACAACTTATAATTTTTATTACGGACAGTATCCTACAGTTGCAGAGCTTGTTTCCGCTCTTAATACGGTAGAAGGTGTTACAGCTGTTGCAAATGTAAGCGGTTCACTTCCTTCAACAGGTATGTTTACTGCTTCTGATATTTCAAATGTTCTTTCTGACAGGCCTTATGCACTTTATCGTTCTTACGAGGAACTGGCAACAATTGATGACGTGAGAGTTGCGCTTGCTTCTCTCCCTGAGGCAGATGTTAAAGAATCCGGAAACGGTCTTGAAAAAGGTTTTCAGATTCGCATAGGTGATGATGGTTCTGACAAAGATATAAGTTCAAAAAACAAAGCCCTTATTAACAGCGCTTTGACACGTGCTTTCGGCAAGGACAACGTTGTTGTTGTAAAAACTGATTTTATCGGTGCAACACTTTCTGCTTCTTTGGTTCGCAATACCGCATACCTTGTTTTGGGAACATTGTTCCTGATTTGGGTGTATGCCGCATTCCGCTTTAAATGGGATTTTGCACTGGGTGCCGTTATCGCGATTATCCATGATGCACTTATTATGGTAACATTTGTTGTCTGGACACGGATGGAATTTACATCACTTTCAATAGCTGCAATACTTACGGTTGTAGGTTATTCAATAAACGATACTGTTGTTGTTCTTGACCGCGTGCGTGAAAATGTTCGTCTAGGACGTTCAAAAATCTTTAAGGAAATATTGAATATTTCACAGTCAGAATGTTTGACACGTACTCTTATTACAACAATAACAACTTTGCTTGCAATTATTTCTCTGTACATTTTTACAACCGGACAGATGAAAGATTTTGCGCTGTTGCTTATTGTAGGTATGATTTCCGGTGTTTATTCAACAATCTTCATTGCAAGCGCATTTATTGCACTTTGTAGAAGAAACTGGAAACCTTCTGATGAAAAACAGAAAACACCTGCTGTTGCAGCATATTAATTTCTAGATTTTTCGTAATATAAGAGGCTGGCTTTATAGTCAGCCTCTTTTTTCAGGTATAAGATGGTTGTTAAAAGAGCTGATGTTTTGGGTTATTGCATGGGAGTTCGTCGTGCGGTTGAGGCCGCAGAGAAGGCTGTTCATGAAAATCCTGATAAAAAGGTATATACACTTGGTCCTCTGATTCATAATAACTCTGCACTTGAATCTCTTAAAAGTATGGGAATTCAAGTGCTTTCGGAAAGTGGAAATGAGTTGCCGCCCGAACCTGCTGATTCTGTTGTTGTAATAAGAGCACATGGAGTACCACCTGAAATTTTGCATAAGTTTGAGAAAAGTGGTTGCTTGGTTATAAATGCCACATGTCCGCGTGTTCTTTCCAGTCAAAAGCGTGCTGCTGAATATGCAAAAAAAGGATATACCGTTATTTTGGCCGGTGATGTTAATCATGGAGAAATTTCAGGTATAAGCGGATATGTAAAAGAGAATAATGCGGACTGCATAGTTGTTCAGAATGAGGAAGAAGCAAAAAGAATCAATATAGAAAACAAAAAGGTGGTTTTGCTGAGCCAGACTACAATATCTGTTGAAGAATATAATAATATTGCCAAAGCTTTAACAATCCGTATACCTGATATTCAAATATGCAGTACAATTTGCCCTGCGACTCAGGAACGTCAAGCTGCGCTTATAAGGCTGTGTTCGGATGTAGATGCTGTTCTTATTGTAGGCGGACGGCATTCTGCCAATACAAAGCGACTTCATAACACTGCTGTTTCACTAAACATAAAATCGGAACTTATCGAAAGTGCTTCTGAAATTCCGGATTCTTTTTTTGAGCTTGACAGGGTAGGGATTTCTGCCGGGGCATCAACTCCTGATTTTGTAATCGACGAAGTTGAAAAAGCACTGAAAACATAAAAAAAAGCTGCCCGTAAGAACGGACAGCCTTTATAAAAACTCAGCTTTTATTAAAGTACATTAGCGAGTTTGATGATTCCTTCACGTGTTTTCTTTGCTTCTGCAGTTCTCTTGTATTTGTATACGTCTGCAATTTCATAGAAATAGTTTTTCATTGCTTTTGCAGCTCTTGCATCATTTTTATTGCGCTGCAGATCAGGAATCTTAAGTTCCATTCCCGGTTGAATCAAATCCGGATCAAGAATAACTTCTGAAGAAGCGAGCATGATTAATGGGAAATAATAGCCATTGTCAGAACCATAGCGGTCTTTTGCGATTTGTGTGAGTGTGTCGCCTGGCTGTACTTTGTGAATTGTATAACCGTCCATAATAATGTCGTTGCGGTATTTCTGATATACGTCAGCAAAAGCTTTATTGATTTTGTCCTGACTAACAGAAGAACTACTTGCGCATGAAACAATACCGAATACCAGTGCCAAGGCTAAAATGAGTGTAATGATTTTCTTCATAAAAATCCTCCAATAAGTCTATTATATCATATATTCTTCTTTGTGCAAGAAAAAATCATAAAAAAAATGATTGAAAATCACAGTTTAATGCCCGGAAATCCGCATACTCAGAATTTGTCATATCCTTAAAATATGTAAGGATAATGCGGTATGTGCCGCCGTGAGTCGCAAGGATGTAATGTCCTCCGTTGTTTTTCTTTTTTAGTTCATCCAGTAACGGGTACACTCGTTTAGCTGTGTCCAAAGCCGATTCTCCGCCTGGGTAGCGGACGGCGAATTGTGTTCTTGCTTTGCGGTACTCCGGATCAAAACGGCTTTTGCCTTCAAAACTACCGTAGTCTTGTTCTGTAAGCCGGTTGTCTTCTATAACTTTTATACCGAATTTTTCGGCAATACACTCCGCTGTTTGTTTAGCTCTTATAAGTGGAGATGAAATGATGTTTGTAACGGGAGGAAGCTCCCCTGTGCTGATTTTTTGCAGAAGATGGTTTGCGGCTTCCTTTGCCTGCATGATACCTTTTTCTGTTAAAGGTATGTCGGTAATTCCACAAATCAAATCTTTGCTGTTCATGGCAGTTTCGCCGTGACGTATTATTGTGACTGTCATCAAAAGTAATGTAACACTAATACTCAACTTGAACAAGACAACAAAAAACAGTAAAATTGAGCATTATTTACAGTTTTGAGGTGCGCAATGAAAGGAATTGAACTGAAAAAAGCTTATGAACCAAAGGATTTTGAAGATCGTCTTTACGAACGATGGGAAAAAGAAGGATACTTTAAACCTGCTTCTGACAAAAATTCCCCGGTGCATGCACAGTATGAATGCCAGTGCAAAAATTGCAGCAAAACAAATACATATTCCGTTGTTATTCCTCCTCCAAACGTAACCGGCGTTCTTCACATGGGACACGGTCTTAACAACACTCTTCAGGATATTGTCGTACGCTATCACCGTATGAAAGGTGACAACACTCTCTGGGTAACCGGTACAGACCATGCCGGAATTGCAACTCAGAACGTAGTTGAACGACAGCTTAAAAAAGAAGGTCTTACACGTAATGATCTTGGACGTGAAAAGTTCCTTGAGCGTACATGGAAGGTAAAAGAAGACCATCACAATACAATCGTAAAACAGCAGAGAAAACTCGGAAACTCTACAGACTGGGAGCGCGAACGTTTTACTTATGATGAGGGCTTGTCTGCCGCAGTCCGCGATGTTTTTGTAACTCTTTATGAGCGCGGGCTTATGTACCGTGGTAAGCGTCTTGTAAACTGGTGTCCGCGTTGTGGTACTGCTCTCGCAGACGATGAAGTAGACCACGAGGATACACAGGGTGCAATGTATCACCTTTATTATGAATATGCTGACGGAAGCGGAAAAATTGAAGTTGCAACAACCCGTCCGGAAACTTTCTTTGGTGATACCGCCGTTGCTGTTAATCCGACTGATGAACGCTACACAGCCCTCGTTGGAAAAATGCTCAAGCTTCCACTCACTGGTAAAGAAATCCCTATTATTGCTGATGAATATGTTGACAAGGAATTTGGAACCGGTATGGTAAAGATTACACCGGCTCATGACCCTAACGACTGGGAAGTTGGTAAGCGTCATAACCTTGAAGTAATTAACCTTCTTACACCTGATGGCAAGTTAAACGAAAATGTGCCTGAAAAATACCGCGGACTTAATCCTGAAGCTGCCCGCAAGCTTGTAATTGAAGATCTCGAAGCAGCCGGTCTTTTTAAAGGTGAAGAAAAAATGGTTCACTCCGTAGGGCACTGCTACCGCTGTAAGACTGTAGTTGAACCGTATTTGAGCGATCAGTGGTTTGTAAAAATGAAACCCATGGCAGATAAGGCTCTTGCTGCATGGAAAAACGGTGAAATTCGCTTTTATCCTCAGAAATGGGAAAATACATATAGAAACTGGCTTGAAAATATCCGTGACTGGTGTGTAAGCCGTCAGATCTGGTGGGGACACAGAATACCAGCCTGGTATTGTCAGGAATGCGGTGAACTTATTGTTTCTCGCGAAAACCCTTCAAAGTGCCCTAAATGTGGTGCGGATGCATCTGAGTTAAAACAGGATGAAGATGTTCTCGATACATGGTTTTCTTCCTGGTTGTGGCCGTTTTCAACCCTTGGCTGGCCTAAAGAAACTGATGACCTTAAGAAGTTCTATCCCACAACTGCACTTGTAACCGCATATGATATTATCTTCTTCTGGGTTAGCCGTATGATTATGGCTGGTCTTGAATTTACCGGTAAGGCTCCTTTCCGCGATATCAATATTCATGGTCTGGTAAGGGATAAACAGGGACGAAAAATGTCCAAGTCTTTGGGTAACGGCTTGGATCCGCTTGAAATAATTGATGAATACGGTTCTGATGCACTTAAGTACACACTCGCTTTTATGTGCGCCCAGGGACAGGATGTTCTTATTGATAAAGATTCGTTTAAGCTAGGCAGTCGTTTTTCAAATAAGATTTGGAATGCAAGCCGTTATCTTCTCGGAAATCTTGAAGGTCGTAACCTTGTCCCTGTTACTGATTCCATGCTTACAGAGCTTGATAAATGGATTTATGCCCGTTTGAACAAGTGTGCAACAGATGTAAAGTCTGCCTTGGAAAATTATCGTTATAATGATGGTGCTAGTGCACTTTACGAGTTCTTCTGGACCGAATTCTGCGACTGGTACGTAGAAGCAACAAAGCTCTCGTTCCGCAACGGTGATGATGCAGAAAAAGACAGACAGGCTTCTGTTCTGCTTAATATTTTGGAAGAAAGTCTGCGTCTGCTTCATCCGTATCTTCCGTTTGTAACGGAAGAAATATACCAAAAGCTTCCATTGAAAGAGATTGCAGCTGCTCGTGAAAAAGCAGGTGTTAATGCTGATTCTGTAACAACTGATACAAAGTATACCGGCATGTTGATTTCTGCACCGTATCCTGTTGCAAAGAAAAGTCGTGAAAATGCCAAAATAGTTGAGCGTTTTGATGTTCTTCAGGATTTAATCCGTTCTGTAAGAGCCTTAAGGGCTGAATGCGGAATCGCTCCTGATACAAAACTCCATATTGCACTTTTGATTACAAAAGGCACAAGTGCCGAAGTATGTACTGAAAAAACTGATATCATTTCACTTTTGGCCGGTGTTGACAAAATCGATTTTGTGGATACTAAACCATCCGGTTCTATCGGTACGGTTGGTAAAGGCTTTGAAGCGTTTATTATAATAGGGGACAATATTGATTCAAACGCATTAAAAGCGCGTTTTACAAAAGAAATAGAAAAAGAAACGGCTTTTGTAAACAAGGTTGAGGCAAAGCTTTCCGGTAAATTTGCTCAGAATGCTCCTGCAGATATTGTTGCCGCTGAACGTGAAAAACTGGAAAATACCAGACATAGAATAGAAAAACTTACTTCGTATCTTAAAGGTCTTTGATTATGGTAATGAATCATGAATCTATGCTTGCTTTAAAAAGCATGTCACTGGCACCTTATATGCAGCTTGCAACAGCGTTGATTGGAAAATCACGCCATGCAGGTGGAAATATGTTTCGCCATCAGCTTGATACTATGTCCATACTGATTGATTATGGATACATAGACAGTGTTTTGCTGAAAGCTTCTGTGATTCATGATTTGATTGAAGATGTCGAGGGCTACGACCCTAATCTTATCCTGGAAGTAGACAGTGATGCTCCCGAAGTTCTTAAGCTTGTACTGGAAGTGACAAAAAAAGAAGGGCAGCTTAAAAGTGAGTATCTTAAAGGAATAATTGAACATGGCAGTGAAAAGGCAAAAATCCTTAAAACTGCTGATCGCATAAGCAATATGATAAGTCTCGGGTTTATAACAAGTCCTGAGTTTATTGAAAGATATTGTGATGAAACGGAGTTCTACATCTTTCCTATTGCGCTGGAAGTTAACTATGATATGTATCAGGAACTTATACAGCTTGTTATGACTCGTCGTCGTTATTTGGAAGTATCCGGTTATCTTGATAGAAAAAAAGATGATTGATGCTTGTTAGTCTTTTTTTAATAGATTTTGCATTTTTTCAGCTAGTACTGAAAGATTAAGAGGTTTTTTGAAGAACAAATCTGCTCCAAGTTTAAGGACCTGCTGTTTTACATCGTCATCTTCCAGAGCAGTAATAATTATTACATAAGGTTTATTGAATTCAGTGGTTGTTTTGAGGCGCTTACAAAGATCAAAACCGTTTATTCCCGGCAAATCCAAGTCCAACAGAACACAGTAAGGCTGTTTGTCAACCATCTGAAGACCTGCGTCAAACCCGTCAAATGCTTGATAAAAAGTGGAATCAGGAAAGATTTTTTCCAAATATTTTTTTAGAACTGCGTTCAAGCCCTGATCATCATCAACAATAAGAATTGACTGTGATTTTGTAAAAGATTCTTTGTCTTCGGTATCGAGTATTGCGGCAGGAATTCTCATACCGCGTTTTTTCATAAACTCTATTAAGTCGTCACTATAGACTCTGTATTGTCCGCCCGGTGTTGAAAATGCTTTGAGGTGTCCGCTTCTGATCCAATTTATTGCTGTTTGATTGACAACACCGCAAATGTTTGCGATTTCTAATGCTGAGTAGACTATAGTTTTATTACTTTTTTCACTCATAACAGCCTCTAAATTCCAACATAATCTTTTTAATACTAAATGAATTTAAAAAAAAAATCAACTTTAGAATGATTTATCTATATTAAATTTCCCATTAGTTATATGTTTTTTTCTATCTGTTTCCATGTGAAACCATTTTTCAAAAGACGCTGTTTAAGTTTTTCATCGTTTATTCCTGTTTTTTTCAGTTTTGCGACTGCTTTTTTTAATATAAGGTTTTCGTCGTTATCCTCAAAAAACTCATTAACAGCTGTTTCTGAAATACTTTTTGAAATGCCTCTTGCTGCAAGTTCCTGTAAAAGCCGGCTTTTCCCTTCGTAATGCCTGATGCTCCTGTTCCGCAAAAAGGCCTCTGCATAACGCCTGTCCGAAAGCAGATTTTGTGCTGTAAGATATTTTAGTGCTTTGTCTATGTGTTCGGATGAAAAGCCCTTTGCAAGGAGTTTGTTTTTGAGCAGAAAAGTAGAATGTTCCGCACGGTTGAGATAGTCGAGTGCTTTTTTTTCTGCAATGTAGCAAAAACCCGCACGTAAAAGGTCTTCAAGATATTCATCAGAAAAACAACTGTCTTCTTTAAGATTGTCGGGATTGCATATTTCAAGATAGGTACTGCGCAAAAAAAAAGTTCCCGCAGATGTTTCTAAATTAAAAACATCAGGAGAACTTTGTTTTACGCGTATTATGCGCAAAGAAGAACATTCTTGTGATAATAAATCCATAAGTGATGTTCTTCTTTTGTAAAATTAACGTTTGCTGAACTGGAATCTGCGACGTGCACCACGGCGACCGTATTTTTTACGTTCAACCATTCTTGAGTCACGTGTAAGATATCCGTTTGCTTTTAAGGAAGCGTAATTTGCCTGATCAACCTGAATCAAAGCTCTTGATAAGCCGTGAAGACATGCACCGGCCTGTCCGTTAAGTCCACCGCCTGTTACATTGATAAGAATGTCATATTTATTCTCACTTCCAGTAACCATCAATGGATGACGAACTACCAAAACCTGATTCGGTGTAGCAAAATATGCGTTCAAATCCTTGCCGTTTACAACAACTTTTCCGGAACCTTCCCTGATAAAGACTCTTGCTGTAGCTGTCTTTCTTCTTCCTGTTCCAATACCAATATTTTTAACCACGATTTATTCTCCTAATCCTTAAACTTCCAATGGCTGAGGGTTCTGTGCCGTATGAGGATGATCGGCACCTGCATAAATCTTAACATTGGATAACAGTTTGCGTCCAAGTCTTCCGTTTGGAATCATTCCTTTAATTGCCAGTTTAAGAGGGTCTTCCGGATGGCGTTCGATAAGTTTTTTGAACGTATTGGATTTTAAACCACCAACATGACCTGTATGATGATAATAGATTTTATTGTTTTCTTTTGTGCCTGTAACAGCAACTTTGTCAGCGTTGATAATAACTACAAAGTCCCCCATCTCCTGATTAGGTGTGTATGTAGGTTTGTGCTTACCGCGGAGTACTGAAGCTGCTTTTACTGCGACACGACCAAGCGGTTTGTCGGCAGCATCAATCAGATACCAGCTGCGTTCTGCGTCCTGTTCTTTAACATAAATAGTTTTCATGTGTAAAACCTTATAATTATAAAATCTTTTTGCAGTAATGTTTTTGCATCAAAACAAACTGCATGTGCTTTTCAGTGAGCAGACTGAAAAACATAGCTACGTTTAATAGCACAGATATACGGGTATTAGAAAATATACTTTTTTTTATATCTTTGTGTCAATACTGTCAGGTATTTGTTTTTGAAGCTTCTTCCTCGCGTTTGGCTTCCTGTTTGTCTTTAAGATCAGCGATACCTATGAAAATAGAAATAAAGCCTATAAAAGCGGCGGCAACGGGAACACATCCCTGCAGAAAGGCTGCGATTTCACTTCCCCAGTTTAATCCAGCCGGAAGAGCGGCGAAAACTGTAAAAGCCAGTAAAACAATACCTACAATCATTGCAACCATAATATCCTCCTGATTGTCAGCCCGAATACCGAGCATATAAGAATATACAGCATTTTCGTGTATAACTCAAGTAATGTTTTTTATTTGAAAAACTTAACAGATCTCCCGGTTCTTTTCTGTAGAATCATACCCATATTTTACAGGAAGGAGAAAAAATCTCGCTCTTATTTCTTTCATTTTGAGATTTGGAGCATTTGCATCGCTTGGTGTCAGAGAAAAAAACACCTGATACCTCTTCTTATGGTAATAACATTTTTGGTGCTTTCTGTAGCTGGATTTTGGAACGAATCCACATTTTTCAAGCTCTTGAACACACGGCTTTCTGGAACTCTTGAGAATATTCTCTATACCATTAATCCGGCTGAAAGTTTCGGTATTTTCCCATTTGAATTCACGGTTTGCAAGAATATCAGCGATAACATCTGCTTTTCTGGAATTCTCGTCTTCTTTGTTCTGCGGTAGATTCTGCTTTTCATATTCAAGCGCGGAATATAAAACTCCGTAGCAATAATCTTCTATCTCATTCTTAAACAGATTTGCTTCGGTACAAGGAATTGAAAGAGTTATAAAACCGTCTGAATCATATTCACTTTTTGCGTTTATACCATTTAACCCCTGCTCAAGTTGTTTGTTTTTCTCTTTAAGTTCATGATTTTTTGCTTTCAGTTCATCGATAATGCCAGAAGTTTCAGTAATATCCGTTTTGCAGACTTTGTTGTCGGCAGGAATCCGGCATTTTAGCTCTTTCAGTTCGTCAAGCAGCTCTTTATTTTGGTTACGTAGTTTTTTAAGTTCTGTCTTTGTTTTTTGCAGCTCCATCTCCAGTTTTTTGTTTTCAAACTTGTATTTGCCATCTGATTCACAAGAAATAAGTGTATTATTTTCAGAATCAGATGAAATGAATTTGGGTTCACGTAATTTTAGGGCCTCATTCAGTATAAAAGCGCAGAATTCTTCATAAGAAGTACATTCAAATATTTTTTTTGTTATTTCAGTTTTGTTTTTTTGTGTTTCAATTGTTATTTTTGCATCAGGACTTAAAATAAAAGTTTCTTTAAGCCGCCTTTTCTGACTCTCAAAGAGTGCTTTTAAGAAAGATTTAAACCTTTCTTTATCATCTTCCGTTGACAAACAATCCCACATATTCCCTTTAAGTTTGCCAATATGCTTTTCCATAATCATTTGTTTGAAGTGTTCGCACAGATGTTTTATGCGTTGTTCATCATCAAAATCTATGTTCAAAACAGAAAGTCCTTTGTCATACCGATGATTGATGTCCATAAAATACAGATCATTTGCGAGTTTTTCCATCCATTCCTGCGGAAATAATAACTTGCCATCTTCATCTGCGTAAAACGTAATCCTAAGTTCATCAGCTTTTATGTCAACGTCATTTATTTCAACACAAAAGTCTTGTAATATCTCCCTGTTTACTTGAACGACATCGGGGAAAAGGCGTTTACCCAAATAGGCGCGGCAGTTATTAAAAAACGCCGTTAAAAACCGCAGGACAGAAAAAGTTTCTGAGTATTCCAATCTGTTGTCAGCTTCATTGTATTTGATTGATATACATTCTTCAGATTCATTTAGAAGACCTTTAAATGTAAAATAAAAAGACTTGTTTTCTCGTTGCAAATAAACAGAACCACATTCAAGCTCAAATTTAAAACAGTATTTGAGAGTATCCGCCTGAAAAACCGGGAAATTTATTCCAAAGCCGCTGAATGTTTTAGCGATACAATCCGCTATATCACAAACCTTAGTTTTTCCTCTTAAATAAATACAATCGTCGTATGTTGTCATTATTATGCCTCCATACATATATATTGTTTTTTTTAGCTGGAATTGACACTTTTTGAAATATTTTCATTTTTTTTTACATAAAAATGAACTTATCAAAAGGAATAGTTTAAAATAAGAAAGCAAACTGACGTATCAGATTGCTTTCTTGTCAACACGTAGAAAAGAAATTAATCGTTATGACTTTTTGTTTAGTCAATATCCAGTATATTGATTTTCTTTTTCTTCAAAAGGAATGCAAATGCACTGCCCGAAACAATACTGTCAAAAGCGTTTCCTATTCCAAACAGCAACGCTATTCCCATCAAGGTTGGAGTCCACATTCCGCATAAGTACAAAACAAATGCAGTTCCATAATAAATTGAATTTGTTACTATAGATTCAAAAAGCATGTAATTTGTTTTGCCAAGCCCATAGAATTCACAGTCAAAAACATTTTGAAGTGCATAAAGAACATAAAATCCCAGAAGCAGCATAACAAGATTAAACAGTTTATCAACATCAGAAAACTGAAGTACATTAGCCATAAATACTTTCCATGTCGGAATTGTGATAAACCACAAAGCACAGACAATCACTGTTACAGCAAAATAACCGAGCGTATTATTCTTAACAGCTTTTTCATCAGTGCCGATTTCCTGCTTTATAAGTTCACCAAGCTGATTTATCGGAAGAAGCAGCCAGCCCCAGATAAAACTGTTTGCAACCCAGTAAGTTCCCTGCTCATTTACCATATTCACCATACGACTTATCATAAGCATATATGCAAGGTTCCTTACAAAAGATTCAAGTCCCGAAATTCCACCAATTTTAACAAAATCCTTTGCCCATGAAAACGAAAGCTTTTCTTTATTGAAGATTGAGTAACCATTTTTTGACAAAAGTACAACTGAGACAGCAAACAAAATTATGTTTACAATAATGTTACTGTAGCCGATTCCGTTTACACCGAGATTTGCAGAAATGTCTAATGTAGAAACAAAGAAAGTATCAAAAATTACACTTAAGATAAGCCTTGCAACTGTAAGAATATAAACATATTTTGATTTACCGAGCGTAATAAGACAAACAAGCATAAAGCTGCTGAGCAATGCAAAAATGTTTGCAATACTTTCAATACGGATATAAACGGCTGATTCTGCAATAATGTCTTTACTTGTTGCCATTACAGACAAAAGCGGATTTGTAAAACAACATATCAATACAGAGCATACCGTATAAACGCAGAATGAAATTATCAAACCGGTTTTTATGCGATTTGTATATTCTGTTTTTTGCTCAACCACTTTTCCCATGAAAAAGTAAAGCGGCAGAATGATTGCTTCATCCAGAATTTCGTAAAGCAGATTTATCCATGAAAGCTGACCTGCAATAGAAAACGACCATTCTCCCGGCAACTGTCCCAAAAAGAAGACTCTCAAAGTTGTGTAAATAGTCGGACACAATCCCATAATCAACAGGGCTGTGAACAGTTTCCAGTTCAAATTCTTCAAAGATTTAAAGATTTTATTCATTTTTTTCCTCCGTACATTTAAATAGGGGCAAATAACTTGAGAGTTGTCAGTTTTTCAAAAATTATTTGTCAAATTTGCTTAAGTTGAACGAAATATGAATAAGATAAAGCTGTATACAAATACGGTTGCGGTCAAAAAAATCATTTTCATCATTTTCTGCACAATACATAAGACCCATAAATCTTTTAAAATGAATCTGTTCGTCTTCATCAAGAATGTTAAAAATATTCGTTTTCTTTAATTCTTCAGGTTCTAGATCCAGTTCTCCATTTGGATCAAAAAGATAATTCCATCGTTCTTCTAAGGAGGCATTCTGTATATCAAGTGCATCTGTTATCTTCTTTAAATAATGATTCAAAATTGTCATCAGCTTTTTACTTACACTTTTATCAGTCATTGCGGCAATATATGCTCTGACATCATACATAGAATCGAGAACAAGTTCTTCCCAGAATTTTTTTTCATAGCTGTTGTATTCGCGGGAAAAAAGTTTAAAAACAGCAAAATTTTCGCTTACATGAGTAAGCATATTTCGTTCTGAATAAAGGAACTTATTATAAAGTGCACTCTTGTTGGCGGCACGTTCAGATTTTTTTGCAATAATTTTTCTGCGCTGGTTTCTTTTATCAAGATATGGTTCATGTTCCCACTCAAGCTCTGTTTCTTGAAAACATTTACATTCAATAGGACGTATAAAAGTTTCTTTAAGATCTTCACTACCTGCAAAAAAGCTCTGAGAATACTGCAAGTCTTTAAAACCAAAATCAAGTTTTCGGAGTTTTTCCAAATTCTCTTTTTTGTTTTTTATTTCGTTTTTTGCAACAGAAGTTCTGTAATTTGTTTTTCTTGTATTTGGAAAAACCGGGAGAATGTTCTTCTGCTGTTCGCGAACAAAATTCAATTCATTGTTTTTATTCTCAACGAATTATAATTAGATCAAATGCTGTACCGTAAAAAACTTTGCAGTTTTCAATCCGGTACAGCATTTGACGAGACTAATTTTATGCACTGTATCTCATTTTATATTCATCAATATGCAGAGGGTGTTCCAATAGCAAATCACGAATATTACTGCTCAAAACAGAACCTATAGATTCATATTTTTTCCCGTCAGGACTTTCTTTTATTAAAAAACCTGCCGGATTTACCATAATATATGTATCTTTCATGTTATTCTCAAAAACAGCACCTTTTATGCCGTAATTTTTTACACAAAAAGACTTCCATTCCTTAGCATTGATAAGCATAGCTTCGTTACAGCCGAATGACTGACAGCGGAGAACTTTCCAACGGTCAATATTCAATTCTCTAATAAATGGAACAAAATTCTCATTCTTATTAAATGAATTGACGACTGTATTCAGTTTAATTTTGCAGTCTGAATTTTTACGTATATAACGGCAAATTTCTAAAAGTCTTTCATTTGTCAAAACTGTTCCGTTTTTATCACATGAACCGATTTTTCTTTTTATGTCATCTGAAAAAGAATGAAATGAAATACCTATACAATCAAGATAAGGCAGTACAGAATCCATAACAGATTCAGAAAGCATAGAACCGTTTGTAATAACACTTGTAGAAAGACCCTGGTTTTTTGCAAAGCGAATCAGAGAAGGCAACTGTTTTATTAAAAATGGTTCTCCGCCTGCAAAATTGATTGAATTGAAAAATCCTGATTCTGCTGTATTTCTGACGACAGCTTTCATCAGCTCAAAATCTGTTTTTTGTTTTTGCTCATATCTGGCAAAGCAGAATTTGCATCCGTAATTACATGCTTCAACCAAATGATAGTTTAGTTTCAGATTTTCCATTTGTGATTTTTCCATATTTCTTCTCCTTTCTTACTATTAATTAGTAACAAGGAAAAGCTGAGTTGACATTTTTTTTTGAACAACTTCGGAGAGTACCATTAACGGTCTCCTAGGAGAGTGGTTTAAACATTACTTGGAGAGTCTTTAAACGTTGTTTGGAGAGTTCGTTCTCTCTGTAGGGAGAGCTTGTATGTTTCCGCAATTTGTATTGTTGTATTACAAGGAAATTACTCCGAATATTCGAGTGCTTTTAATTTCTCTTTAAACTTGTTTATCGTCCTGCTTGCGTCTGTTTTATCACGCCTGAACATAGCGGCAACTTCTTTTTGCGTTGGCAGCTCATCGTTGGACAGAAAACGTTCCAAAATGTTTTGAGCCTTTTCTGTTTGGGCAAAATCACGATTTTTAAGCAAATTGCTAATATGTTTGTTGTCAATTTTTACGCAATTTTTTAAATCGCTTAAAACTTGCTGTAAAAGCAATGCAGAAAGATATGGCTTTGTTCTGTCCTGGCTTTTGGTGCAGAATAATTTATCAATATCAAAGAGAAAATTGTTTATTTTTGAGATTATTTCGTTTTGCTCAAACTGTGAAATAACTTCTTCATCAGGCTTTTTATAACGGTTGGCTTCAAGAGCTGCAGCAGAGTCTAAAAGTAAAAATTTATCACCATTTGATGAAACTGCGTTTTCACTCTGCACTTTCGACTGAAAGTACAATGCTACAAGTTCTGCAATTTCTTTTTCTTCACAATCGAACATCCCGGCAAGTTTTTGCTGTATCTCTGTCTGCTCAATATCTTTTCCGTATTCTTGTGCATCCTGTAGAATTTTTATTATTATACGCTTTTTTTGCTCGGGTAATTCAATTATATTTTGTTCAAAATCAGTATTTCTATAGTTCGCTCTGCCGATTTCCTGTTTAAGAGCAGCAGAAATGTATTTTATGTAGTCTTCTGCCTTTCCATGAAAAGCCGTAAGGCTTAACTTTACACAGTTCATTATTTCTATGGTCGCATTCTGTAACCGATACTTGCTGTACACAAGAGCTGCCCAACGCCAGATATCCCTCGCAATTTTTGTACGGAGTGTTATGAATTCGGCATTTTCTTCATTACGAGCAGAAATGTCGAATACTAAGATTTTTTCAGCCGTTTCTTTAATTTTGGCTTCAAGAACTTTTTTTTTGAGAACTTTCTTAATGTATTTTATGTAGTTCTCTGCATTTCCATGAAAAGCCGTAAGGCTTAACTTTACACAGTCCATTATTTCTGTAGTCGCGTTCGGTAACCAATACTTGCTGAACTCAAGCTCTGCCCAACGCAAGATATAATCCGCAATTTTTGTACGGAGTGTTATGAATTCAGCATTTTCTTCATTACGAGCAGAAATGTCGAATGCTAAGATTTTTCCAGCCGTTTCTTTAATTTTGGCTTCAAGCTGTTTTTTGTCCATCGATAAAAACTCCTGAAACCATCTTACAATGCAAAAAATGTATCTAACGCTTTTAACGCTTCTTTGCCGCTGGAAGCTTCCATTGCTCCCATCAGATTATTCAGGTAGTAAAGCGATGTAACATCGTACAACTCTGGATTTTCAAGACAGGCTTTGCCGTCCTTGTGTTTAACAAACTCAACTTTCCCGTACACGATTTTCTTGATATCAGCATTAAAGAATTTTTCCGCAAAATTTAAGACGCACATAAGCACCATAGGAAGCGGCTTTTGCCCAAAAGTTATATCAGCATACAGTTCTACATCCTCTTCCATTTTAGAAAGCATTGCACGGAGTCTGCGCTCATGGCTTTGTTTTGTTTCCACAAAATCAGTGTCAATTGTCTCGTAAGAAATGTGTGCACCTATTTTTGTATTTATTTTGTCAAGTTCCTGCTGAAATATTCCTGCATTTGTGCCTGAATGACCTTTTTCGGTGACAGTCTTTAAAAGTACAACTTTTACTTCATCGTCTTTCTTGAGTTTTTCTGCAAGCACTGCATTTATAGGAAAAATTACTTTTTCTTTATAAGAACAACCTGCATTGCCTGTTTCTGCATAGCATACAGAATCATGCTCAAAAGTTACTTCCTTCATCGGGATATCAGCAAATATAATTTTTTTTATTCGTTTCGGATTATTTTTCCCCTGAGATTCATAATATCGATCTTCAAGGGCCTTTTTCTGTGCTTCAAGTTCCTTTTCTTCCTGCATAGCTTTTTCGCGTTCGAGTTCTGCGACTTCCTTTTCCCGCATAGCTCTTTCGCATTCGAGCGCTTCGAGTTCCTTCTGCTTTTTTAACTCATCATTTGAATAAATCCGTGAGATTTCAATTTTGCTTTCCTTAAGATTATCGATGTCGTTTCCATAGGAATCTTTTTTGACGAAATAACGTTCCGGGTCAAAGCCCTTTCCAGAAAAATATTTCATATTTAGTAAAACCTCAATTCAATTATAATATTTTTCACGTTATGAACATGAAGCGTAAAACTTACGCTCATTATAACCTATCTTTTTATCATCTGCAAAATATTTGTAGTGTGTCAGATGATAAAAACCACATACATTGCAAAAATATTTGCGTTTCGGAATATTTTTGCCCCTAAATTTATTATGCCTGCTTGTATTGTTCAATATAGCCCCGGCTTCGCGTTCTGTATAGCAGATTTTGTCCTCCGCATAACATCTTATGTCGTTTTCATATAAATCTTTCATACCCATCCTCCTACTATTTACAAGTGACAGAAAAACTACAAGTTGACAGTTTTACGATATTTTTTAGAAAAAACTCATTATCTCTGCGCTTGGTTCTTTATTGAATGTTGACTTGTCAAAGAATTTGCTGTATATCTGGAACAGATTGCGGTGGAGCCTTCGGGCGACACTTTAGGATCGGAGCCGATACGTTCGGCTCCTTTCATTTTTTAACGAACTCCTAAAGGATTATTTTTCAACTGAATCATCAGCTTGCTGTATAACCTATTCCAAGTATTTTCTTTTTGTCCTCAATTTGCTTTGCACGTTCTTTTATATGTTTTAGCGCTGGAATCGGACGGCTGGTAATTTTAAGTTCCTCTTTTTCGAGCTCATCAATTTTACCGGCATCTTTGGCAGCCATAGCTTTGATAATATCAACGATGTCGTCAATTTGTTCTACGCCGATGGCAACACCTCCTGTTATATTTGCAATCCATGAGAAAAACTCAGGATAGTCAAGATTGGAAATATGCCGGCTAAAATCTCCGATTTCTATTTCATACAAAGATGCAAGGCTGCGGTAATCAATATGTGTAGAACAATAAACTGAATTAATTGTAACGTGTTTTCCAAAAAGTGATTTCACGATTTCAAAATAATCATATTGATACGGACAGTTACAAGGCTCATGTGGACCGGCATCTCCAAAGAGAACAACGGAATGTGTATTTATTTCATTCCAGTTCATTTCAAGTGCATCATTCAAGGCATCTTCCACTGCTTCATCGGCATCACCTCCATTCCCATCACGTGTTGAGGTGATAAACATTTGTAACTGTTCAACATTAACTGTAAGCGGTTGAACTTTTGTGATATATTCATCTCCACTTCCGTGGTCAAGATAAAAAACAATACCGATACGGAGATTCGGAATAAGCTGAAATAAAGTTGAACATATTTCCTTAAACTTGGATTTTAATATACTGTGATAAGAACTCATTGAACCAGTTAGATCGCCCATTAAAACCAAATCAAGACCTTTGTGCGCCTGCTGTTTCTTGTGAATCTGCTGTTTTATAGATTCATTTTTGAGAATATTATTTACCTTATCCTGTTTTTTTACTGCATTAATATCAAAACTTTTTAATGCCTTATGTTCCTGTTTTTTTACTAGTCCACCTGCTCCCGGAATTTTGAGAGCCGGAAGGTTGATTTTGTTTTCAATTTTAGAATCTGTTGTGTTCTTCATTTTTGTCTCCTTACGCTGCTTTGCGGGAATTACGGTTTTCACGATAGGTGTTGTTATACTCAGCCCGCTTTTTTGAATCTGAGAGTATTTCCCAGATTTTATTTAAATGCATTGTTATTACTGTAAATTCTTCTTTATCTTTATCAGAAGCTGTATCCGGATGATATTTTTTTGCCATCTTCCGATACTGTTTTTTTAAAGCTCTTTCACTAAGCTTACTGTAATCAAAGTTGGGATTATATTCTTCCCTGAACATGAACTCATAATAATCTTCCCATTCAGCTTCGGCGGCTTCTGAAGCAGCTTCATCTCCGCCTTCGGATGCAGTTGCATATTCATTAAGAATATTTATGATATCTGAATAGCCCTTACAGTAACACAAGCCTTCAACAGCATTACGATAACATTCGGCAAAAAAGAATGACTTAAAATTCTTATCTGCTTCGAGAATGCAGTTTTCAATTTTTTCAAGCCAGATGGAAAAATCGAGCCCTGTTGATTCTGCATGCTCTTTTACAGCTTCATATTGACTTTTTAATTCTTCGTTTACATTGCTGATTTCATCAATTGGAATTGAGAAGCCCTTGAATGTTCCGCCGGCATATTTTTCATCAAGCTCTTTGAATTTTTGCAAATTCTCTTCGAGGGTATTTATTGCAACACGAATTGTCTCTTTTACGACAATTTTCGCTTTTTGGCCGTCATCTTTGTCATCAAAAACAATGTTGTCCATCGTTTCTGACATCGCTTTCATATCTTCAAGCTTTCGGTTATATTCGTTTATTTTTTCATTCAGATTATTTTCGATTTCAGAACAATTTTTTTCCCATTTTTCTTTTTCTACCTCAAATGTTTCTCGCATTGTTTTTTCTGTAGAAGAAATACTTTTTTCCTTTTCTTTGACTTCAGAAAGACGTTTGGCAATGTCTTCTTCAAGCTGTTTGCATTTTTCTTTGCGTGAATTCAGGTCTTTTAATTTGTCATCAAACTCTCGCTTTTGCTTTTCTGCAATTTTTTGCTTTTCAGAGTATTTTTCTTTTTCCTTCGTGTATTCCTTTTCCGCTTTCTCGGCTTTTTCAACTCGCACTTTCATTGCAGAACGCTCGTCCTTGATATTCTGACGTTCCCTTTCCAAATCAGAATCTTTTTTAATGACTCTTTGCTCATCTTTTTTTATACTTTCACTACGGATATGAAGTGTCATTTCTTCTTTTCGGTTTGCCTCGGCACGATTTTTTAAATCTTCCTCCCATGCACTCAATCGTACCTGTTCTTTCTGCAATTGCTGTTGGAGTTTCTGATTTTCTTCTATAATTAATTGGAAATCTGAAACCTGTTCATTGAAACGTAAAATTTTTTCTTGGAGTGTTTTTTCGCTTTCAATTGTGTGATTCAAAATCTCAAGCGATTGAGTATTAATTGCTGCTGATTTAGAAAGATTCCTCTCAGTTCGCTTTACACGTTTCTCCTGTTCCCTCTTATTAAAAATTTCTTGTTTGGCTTTTTCCATTGCCCGTTTTTTGTTATTCCAAAAATCTAAATGCATATTCACCTCTTATATAAGATACAAGAGGTGAATTGTCTACGAGTTGACACTTTTTAACAATTTTTTTTGAAATGAAAGTATGGAGATAAATTATCCGGCTTCTTTAATCCAGGTTATTGAGCTGCCGTTTATTTTCTTAATCCAATCTTTGTTTTCTTTATAACTCCATTGATCGGTCATTATCCACAGAATCCGCTTTTTACGTATAATTCTTGGCTTTTGGGCATAGCCGTCTGTAAATATTATCATACCATCGTAAGTGTCAGATTTTTCATAGTAGTCGATTGCCGCCTGAAAATCCGTTCCTCCTCTTCCTTTAACTTCAAGAGATTTTTCGGCTTTTTTTAGGTCCATTTCCTGTGTAATCTGTGTGTCAAAGACTATGACTTTGATTTCTTTCGCCCCATATTTGAAGAAGCGGTTTATAATCGAAAAGAAATTCTCCAAATCTCTATTAAGAATTGAAGCACTTGAATCAACAGCGACCAATAGCTTGAAAGTGTCTTTGTAGCGGCTTCCCATATAGTCAAAACCATAACGTCGGTTAGGGCGGAGTCTTGTCAGCGTGCGGCTGTTAGACCTTACGGAAGTGCGGAATTGTGCAAGAATATGTTTGTAATCCATGTGGATTGTTTTACTTGCAAGAATTTTCTCTATCAAATCACCGCCGACGCTGCCCCACTGGTTTGTTCTTGCGGCCTTTTCAACCTGGTCCTGAATCCTGTCACTCATTTCGCTGTTTTCTTCCCAAAGATCGCTTGATTCATAATCAGCCAGATTCTGGTCAGAAAGTGCGCCACCTTCCTGTGTGTCGGGGCAGATATCTTTCAGCGATTTGTAGTATTCTTCGTAGCTCTGTTCTTCTTTTAGATTGTAATATCTCGCAGAAATCAAAGTTTCGTCGCAGTTATGACAATGTTCCCGGACAGTGATATCGCTTGCCTTTTTGAGTGCAATTCTGTTCGGTTCCAATGGCGCACGTTCATAAGGGTGCTTTAGCAGAATGCGGTAAATCTCAGTTGTAAGCAGCGTTTCTACGGATTTTTGATTTTGCTCGACAAGGAACGGATTATATTCAATTCTGCCCTGTCCTGTACGGAACATCGATAACAGCGATTGGTTTTCAGTAAGCTTATGTGAACATAGTACATCAAAAAGGAGCGGCTCTGTCAAAAACCAGTTTTGGGAAATAGTCGAAAGTATTTCTTTTGCGTTTTTCATGTATCTTACCTTAAGCTTGCAACAAATTCGGTGACTTTTTTGAAAGTCGTTTCGCAATGCTCCACAATAAAGGCGAGCGTGTTCGGGTATGTGCTTGAGCTGAAAAGATTTGCAAAGTGAGCCATCGCTTCGCGCAAGTTATGTTCTTCCAGAAAATCATAGTATTTTGAAAGATTACTTGCCATTTTAACGTATTTTCCCCTGTTGCAAATACCGTCACATTCCTTTTCAAGAAACGGAAAGATAGAATCATTGATAACTGCAAATTCCGGCGTTTCATACGTTTCAAGTTTTTTTCTGTTGAGATTGAAATCTCCGAGAAGAAGCGCGCTTGCGGAAAGGATTCGGTTTTTGTCCAGAAAATCAAAGAAGCGGTTCGCGCTTTTTTGTCCAATTATTCCGGCAATAATGGATTTATGAGCCTCAGAGAGCACTTCTTTTTGCAAAATGATGTCTGAAACGCGCTGCCATGCACGGCGGTCAGGTGTTTTTTCAAGGCAGTTGTCCGTGGTGTTACTGTTTCCGTCAAGTTCAGAGTGGTTGGCGGAGATGTATTTTATTACACGTTCGTCAATGTTGTTCTTGTTTGCCCACAAGAGCCATTCATCTACGCTCGGTACAAACTCGTAAATGTTAAAGCGCGAAACAAGTGCAGGGTCAAGCTCCGTAAGCTGGTATTCTTCACCATTGTTCACAGCACTTATAATCCGGCTGCCTTCCGGCAGGGATTTTCCGGCAAGCTTGCGGTTTAGTGCCAGATCCATGATTGTCTGAAGAACTTCGGGGCGGGCGCGGTTCAGCTCATCAAGAAAAAGCACCACGGGTTTTCCGTCTGTCGGAAACCAGTATGGCGGCAGAAATTCGGTCTTACCTTCTGATTCGTTTTTGTGCGGAATACCGATAAGGTCACCGGGATCACTCATCTGTCCTAAAAAGAGTGTAACAACCTTTGCGCCTTTGGACGTAAAGAATTTTTCAAGAATCTGACTCTTGCCTATGCCATGTTTTCCCATGAGCATGATGTTCTGAGAAGACGGAGTGGCTTCAAGCACTTCAAGTAAAAGATTTGTGTTGATTTTGGTATTCATATGGTTAAGCTCCTTTTTAGTACCAGTTTTTTGGTTCCAATTCGATATCGTAATCGTCGTATTCGCTTTCGTTGTCGTAATCATCTTCATAAGGGTCGTAGCAGCCGGACATAAAAGCTTTCGGTTCGATTTTGCAGTTTTTAGGAATTGGCGGGATTGAAAGATTTTTGCAGTATGCAAACGCCATGTAACCGATTTCCTTAAGATTTTGTGGAAAGTTAATTTTAGTGAGATTTATACAATCTAAAAATGCTGTTTGCCCGATTTTTTCGATACTATCTGGAATTACAACCGATTTAAGATTTTTACACTTAAAGAATAAGGAAGATGGGATTTCTTTCATTCCTTCCGGCAGGATTATATGCTCAATTTGAAATTTATCATTGAAGAGAGAGTTTGCCTTTACCCTGTACCCATCTAATGGTGAGTTTTTTATGAGATAAATTAACGTTGAATTGTTATCAAAGTTTTTCTTTTTCAGTAACTCTGAGAAATTTTCCAGGGCTTTTAAGAAACGATCTTTTTCGTAGTAGTTGAACTGAAAAAACTCTGTACATCCTTTGGTAAAGCGGAGTGAAACATCCATTCTGATATCTGTTCCTATAGCTTCTGCAATTTCAAATTTTCCTCCGCCAAGCCATTCGATTTCTGTTTTAATCTGCTCAAAGAATATGCTGCTATCGCAGTGTAAGTAATAATCAAACTTTTCTTCCCAGCAGATTTCCTCAAAAAAATCAATTCTTTTTTGCCCGGTATAGTTTTCCAAATCAAGCAAATGCCTGATTTGTGTAGATTTGTGCTGAGCAGAAACACAGGTAATCCCTTCTACACCTTCAGAAAGCTTCAGGTAAATCTT
>JAEEQG010000087.1 GCA_016285185.1 Spirochaetota bacterium | reverse complement strand
TTTATTTCAAGGATAACGCCTTTTTGCACCATAAACGGATTGATTTTTCGTGTACGCTGCTGAGGTACATTGCAACCGAACGTAAATCCGAGTTTTTGTGCATCACGCTTTTTGGCTTCAACAATTTCCGCAATAATGTTGTTTCTGTCCATAATTTATGCCGACAAGCTTTTGCTTACTTCCCTGATTTCTTCAAGTTTTGCGAGTGCTTTGCCTGTTGCAAGCGACTGACTTGCCATATCAAAACCGGCTTTAAGCGATTCAGCCTTTTTTGCAACGTACAGAACCGCACCCGCATTCAAGCAGACCGCATCACGGATTGTTTTGCGTCCGTTACCATTCAGAACGGCAAGCCCCAAATCCGCATTTTCTTTTCCGCTGCCTCCGATAAGTTCATCTTCAACCGCATCTGTAACGCCAAAATCTGCCGGATTAATAACAAACTGTTCTTCCAAACCGTTTTCATCAATAAAGTATGCGTCTGTTTCTGCACACGGAGATATTTCATCATAACCGTCTCTTGAACAGATAACCATAACACGCTTTGCCCCTAGAGCTCTTGCGGCATGTGCATAATCCTTGAGAAGATCTTTTGAATAAACGCCGAGGACTTCAAAAGCTGCACCCGCCGGGTTCAAAAGCGGTCCAAGAATATTCATAATAGTTTTTATTCCCAGAGCCTTTCTTACAGGACCGGCAAAACGCATTGCGGCGTGATAAACCGGTGCCATCAAAAAGCCGAAATCAGTCTGTTCCAAAAGACGGGCAGTTTTTTCGGGTTTGGCCATGATATTTATGCCGAGGTTTTCAAAAAAGTCGGCAGCCCCGGATTTTGACGAAACCGCACGGTTACCATGCTTTGCGACCGGCTGACCGCAGCTCGCCGCAAGAATAGCGGAAAGTGACGATATGTTAAAGCTTCCCTTGCCGTCGCCACCTGTTCCTACGATTTCCGCCAAACCGCCTTTCTGGCAGGGAAACGGAGCTTTCTTTTTAAGCAGTGTTGTTGCACAGCCAATCATCTCACTTGTTGAAGGACCTTTTGCCGCCATCGCTACAAGGATTGCCGCCATCTGGCGTTCATCCATGTTTCCGTCCGTAACGTATTCCATGAACATCGCAGCTTGTTCTTCCGTAAGGTCTTTTTTGGCAATAAGCTGATTCAGATATGTGTTTACCGGCAGATTATCACGGCGGTATGTAATGAACGCGTCAAACAATTCCTTTGTTTTTTTACTTGCTATACTTTCCGGGTGGAACTGAACACCTTCAATTGGAAGCGTTTTGTGACGGATACCCATAATGTCGCCGTCTTTTGCACGCGCTGTAACTTCAAAATCTGGTGTGAGTGACGCTTCCTCAACAACAAGCGAGTGATACCGTGTAAACGTACCTGTTTTGCCAATTGTGCGGAACAAGCCGCGACCATCCAGATCGATATCCTGAATCATACCGTGACAGATGTTCTTTGCATGAACAATTTTTGCGCCGAATGCTTCACCGATTGCCTGATGACCAAGACAGATTCCCAAAATCGGGATTTTGTCCGCAAAGTACTTGATTGCGGCAATACTTACACCGGCCTGTGACGGTGTTCCCGGTCCCGGACTTACAATAAGGCGGCTCGGGTTTAATGCGGCAAGTTCTTCCACTGTATATTCATCATTGCGTACAACTCTTATTTCTTCATTTGTGGATTCCTGAAGACTTTGTATAACATTAAAAGTGAATGAATCATAATTATCGATTACCAAAATCATTGTATTATCTCCTTTTTGGTGAGCGTATCAATCAAAGCGCCGAGTTTTTCCTGCGTTTCTTCAAGTTCCCTTTCAGGTGTTGAATCGTTTACGATACCGCCACCTGCCTGAAGCGTCCATACATCATTCTGGCGCAGCGCAGAACGAATTGTAATACAAAAGTCCAAGTCTCCGTTATTCTGAAGATAACCGACCGCTCCGGCATAAAATCCTCGTTTTGAAGTTTCAAGACGGCTTAAAATCTGCATTGCGCTGATTTTCGGCGCACCGCTTACCGTTCCTGCCGGGAATGAGGCCCGCAAAACCTGAATAGGCTGTACACCTTCTTTTACAATCCCTTCCGTTGTACTTACAAGATGAATAACATGACTGTATTTTTCACTTTCCATGTATTCCGAAACGGCTACTGTTCCAGTTTTGCAAACCCTGCCCAAATCATTGCGCGCAAGATCAACAAGCATGAGGTGTTCTGCCTGTTCTTTGGGGTTATTGCGCAGTTCCGCGCTCAATGCTTCGTCTTCCGCATCATTCTGACCTCGGTGGATTGTTCCCGCAATCGGACGAATGAACGCTTTGCCGCCACGTACGCGTACAAGACTTTCAGGACTTGCACCGACAAGCTGAAAATCGCCAAAATCAAGATAAAACATATACGGAGATGGATTTACGCGGCGAAGTTTACCATATACCTGCATTGCGGTTGCCTTGCACGAAATCTGTATACGGCGGCTTGGTACTGCCTGAATGATGTCGCCTTCAACAATATGTTTTTTCAGTTCAACAACTTTCTTTTTGTATTCTTCTTTGGATTTTTGGATATCGGTCAGAATCAGATAATCAAAATCTTCCGTATCTCTTTCGATATATGAAAAATCCATATCATTGATGCGTTTTATGAGTTTGTCCACAGCCGCATTAATGTCGATTTTGTGTTCTTTATAATTAAAGCCGAGGATGTGCATTGTTTCGGTAAAATGATCAAACACAATGTAAATGTGTCCGGCAATGAACAGACTTTCCGGAATCCGCAGTTCGTCCTTTTGTTCAAAAAAACGGATCTTATCACAGTGCCGGGCAAACTCGTAGCTTAAATAACCCATGCCCGAAGCCGGAATAGGGATATCTGCCTTGGTTTTAAAATCACTGTTCTGTGAAGCCACATACAAAAGCGCGTCAAGGATGTCAGCTTCTTTTTTGTGACCCATAGCATCAAATGACGGCTGCTGCGGAACAAACGGAACACGTTTGCCATCAATTAAAAACGCTACACCATCCGCATCCTGAATTATTCTGAAAGCTTCTTCCGTCATCAGAATAGAAAAGCGGTCTCTTCCTTTTTTTATACTGGCGGATTCAAAAACAGCCGTTGCACCGATTTTGCGTGCCAGTGAATAAGGTGTATACCGTTCACTTGAAATACACTTGTATATTCGTTCTGTCATATATATCTCCTGTGTTTCTATATATAAAACTCATTCTATGGATAGAAATATACTTTGTTGTTTCGTTTCTGTCAATAGCATTTTTTGTTTTTGTTATATTTTTTCTTGTTGCTTTTCTTTCTTTCTACAGGTATTATTTATTAAGGAACTATGAAAAAGAAAATCGCCGTTTTTTCGAGCGGATGGATTTACCAGATTCTCGGCCCCTTTTTGGAGGGAATGGGGAAATTCCTGAACGGTAAACAAATCGACACTTATTTATTTCTCTGCTATCCGGGATGGAGTTATTCTGATTCGGAACGGCAAGGCGAGTATAATATTTTCCGTCTGCCACATCTCGAAGATTTTGACTGCGCAATCATTTTTTCAAATAGTTTTGAATTTAAAAGCGAAAAAACTCATATTACCAATAAATGCAAGAAAGCGGGTATCCCGACCGTTTCTATAGGTATAAAAACAAACGGGCTTTACAGTGTTTGCATTGATAATACTTCTGGTATGCGCGAGTTATGCGAGCATCTTGTAAAAAAGCACAACATAAAGCGTCCTATGTATATAGCCGGATCAAAAGACAATGCCGACTCAACAATACGCCTTAAAGTCATTTCGGAAGTAATGCAGGAAAACAATATTCCTTTTTCCGAAAAAGATGTATTTTACACATACTGGAAAAACACCAAATCTCTGGAATATGTGGATAAGCTATGCAAAAGCGGTGTCCAGCTGCCGGATGCAATTATCTGCGCAAATGACGGTATTGCTCTTAATACCTGTATTGCGCTGCAGAACAATGGCATTAAAGTTCCTAAAGATGTCATTGTTACCGGTTTTGACAACATATACGACGGTCAGATTTTTGATCCTGCCCTTTCTTCCATCGACCAGAATTATGAAATCGCAGGTCTCGAAACTGCACGGTTGATTTGCGATGTTATTAACGGAGTCCCAAGAGAAAAAGACATAACGATTCCGTGCAGATTCATTCCAAGAGAAAGCTGCTGTGGCGGGAAAATAGCAAATGCCGAGGAATTGCGGAGAAATCTCGGCCGTTCCATTTATCTGGATAAATACTATGATACACGCCAGGAAAGAAAGCTCACTCAGATCGAAAAGCTCATTCTTATGAGTAATTCATATAAAGAACTACGGAACAATATGATTACGCTTTTTGGAACCGAATTTGCAAATGAAAGAGAATCTTTGCATATTCTGCTGGAACCAAACTTTGAGCTGTCTATTCACAATTCTTCCGTACCATTGCCGACAAGGGGCTACAGCAAACACATGCAGGTCGCTTTTTCAATGGAAAAAGGGATTATTTATCCTACAGAGGTCATTAATTCAAAAGATCTGATTCCTGCAAGAATAGACGACAATCTTGAGCATCTTTATGCATTCCTTCCACTGCATGAAAATAACACGGTTTTCGGCTATGTCATATTAAGCGATTGTCTGCCAAGGCTTGACGGACATGAGCTGCCAAAATTCCAGCAGCGCCTGAACATTGCCCTGGAACGTTACAGACAAAAGTTTCATTTGGATGAGCTTAACAAACAGCTGACCGAAATAATCCACATTGACGCACTTACCCGTGTAAAAAACCGTATTGCCTACGAAACAAAAGCGGATGAACTCACCGTTAGAATAAAATCCGGTAAAGAAATCCAGTTTGCAATCGCAATGTTTGACACGAATAACCTAAAAAAGGTGAATGATGTACTCGGTCATAATGCCGGTGACGCTTATCTTATTAATTCATGCCGTTTAATCTGCAACACGTTCAAACATTCTTCCATATACAGGATAGGCGGTGATGAGTTCCTTGCAATACTGATCAACGAAGACTTTGCAAACCGCAAGAAGCTCATTGCAGCTGCAACAAAAAAGATGGCGCAATTACAGACAGCCAATATTCCTGAAACCGAAAAAGTTTCGTTTGCCTGCGGTATTGCCGAATATGATCCGTCTGCTGATACATGCGTTCAGGATGTTTTTAACAGAGCAGACTTTTTGATGTATAAAAACAAGGCCGCAACAAAAATCAAACAGAAAACCGCAAGGAATTGACTTTTTCATGCCAAGTCTGTAATCTGTTCACATGCGTTATACATATTATTGCCGGTATTATTACTATTATTACTCATAAGCATTTGCAGAGTCAGG
>JAEEQG010000086.1 GCA_016285185.1 Spirochaetota bacterium | reverse complement strand
GAATGGTTGCGCTGCAACAACTGCGCAAAGAGCACAGGCTTTGATCCTTTCAGTCAGCCCCATACCGAAATTGAAAAAATACAGCTTTTGTTTCTCGAACTCAAATACGAAGAAAAAAGGCTTTCATTCGCTTTTCCTGCTGTAAAAGACGTTGTATGCTTAAACGGCGCGCTGTCGCGTTTGTTTGCCGAAGGCGAAGAAACAACTCTCAAAACAATGTATCATCCTGACGACATTCTTGGCGGTTCCGCATTTAACATTACCGCCTTTGCCGAAGAAGCCTGCGCAGAACCCTGCACCGTCCGCGTGTTTAACAATAACGGCAGCCCCGACTATGAGATTTTTTAATAATCGTCTGTCAGGCTTACACTAAAACTATATGAAATATCGCCGTGACCTCCGCTTGCGGAAGTGTGTCGCTGCTTTGTCAACACGCTTTTGTTCATTAAATAAAACCATGCCAAACTTATTCCGAAAGTTGAACAGTAATGGTACTGTCACTGGAACCATCTGAATGAGATGTATGCAAATATATCGAATACTTATTTGAATCAGATCTGTTGTCACAAGCTGTCTGAAGTGCTACACCTGTTGAACCATAACCAAGTTGATCGTTACCAGAATATTCATCCCAATCACTAGTATCGGCTTCGTACGAAATACTATCCGTGAGTGCATTTAGAGTTACAGAAGCTGCATTACAAGAGCCTGTAATATTATTATCTCCTCCACTCATCCCAATTCCATTACCTTGGAAATCTCCTATATTTTGCCAATTTCCACCATTTACACCAAGATGAAGGTAACCTTTTAGTCGAAAATCACCATCAACTGAAACATTCATTTTGAATACAACATTTGTAATTTGTGCAGTTATCGGTTTTATTTTAATTGTTATATTTCTAGTATCCGGCTGAACACAGTAATTACCAGTAATTTCAGCACTAAGGGTATGATTACCAAGAGCCGCTGAAGGAGATTCCGTTATTGCAGAACCGTCAAGACACGCACTTGAGTCTACTACTGTAGCACATTCCGGCAGTGCCGTAAGTCCTGTTACAGGCATATTTGATCCATATGTCATATAACTGCTTTTGTATATATCAGTTGTTGTAGATGATTCTCCAGTATCACGAAATCTTAAAGAAGATGAAGATGTTCCCACATCCGCAATCCGCAGTACCGGCTTTACGTACACATCAATAACCTTTGTAAAAGTTTGCGGCGCACAGTTGTTACTACCGGAAGAATTCATCGTTATAACGTGATGTCCGGCAGTAAGATGTGTTGAATATGGGACAGGAGTACTGACAGGTCGCAGTGTAAAAGGCGTGCCGCCGTCTATATTGCCCGTTACCGTACAGCCGGGGAAATCCTCCTGACTAATCTGAATCTTTACACCGTTTGTATTCTGCGCATAGTCGTACAAATAAGTATCTGCGCCGCCGTATTCCTGAACACCAGTTTCTGTAATCCATTCAACAGTTGGTGCAGAAGCAAACTGGAATACCGGATAAAGTTCGTGATCACCCTTGTCTGATTCAGGAATCATTACACGTCCGTTAGCAGAAAGAGGATAACGGTTTGTTCCGCCCGTACTGTTATTTTCGTACCAGCCCCACACGGTTGTACTGTCATAGTTACTGCCAAAGTCTCCGCCATCATGGTATGCGTTAAGGTCTATTCCTTCGTTCTGAAAATAATAAATATCCTGTGTACCACCGGGGACATGGCAGGTTGCTTTGTACTGCAGGTTAAAAGCATACTCGTAAACCAGTTCTCCTTTTGCATTTCTGGTCTCTTGTCCGGTTATTCGTACTGTACGCGGAGTGCTTTCACCGTTACAATAAAACTGAGCATCTATCTGACCTGTTACATGGTCTTTTCGCAGCAGCTTTGCTATATCTTCATGGTTGGTATATGTTACGTTTCCATAGCGATAAGAATTTATTACAAGTGGTGTTCCACCACGCGATTCAACATAAAGTCCGCTTGAATCCGCCCCTCTTGAACTACCGGGAACAGAACCTTCTCCGCCCCAGCCTCCTGGATTATGTGTTGTAAATTCGTCTTCTGAGAGACTCGCACCGGCGGCTCCTCCTCCGCCCCCTCCACCGCCTCCACATGAGGCAAGTAAGAAACAAACGAATATACAAAAACATAAAACATTAATTAATAAAACTTTCTTCATCAAAGTTTCTCTCCAAAATTACATAAGCACATTTCTGGTAATACTACAGTAAAAATGTTTTTTAGTCAATAATTAAAAAAATATTTATAAGCTTCTTTCACTATTTATTATAACAAGTTACAGAATTTTTAATTATTTTAATATCCGTATTTTCTCTTACATATATGCAATTTCACTAAAGTTACTTTATCAAAATTATAAAGTTGTGTACATTTTACGAAGATGTGTACAAAATCACAAATTGTAACTATAATTTGATACGTTATGGACATTAAAAAAATTTGGGAAGAAAACCGGAACAAAATAAAAGAGCTGTTCTTATATGGCATTTTTGGACTGCTTGCAACTATTTTGAATATTGCCTTGTACAAGATTCTTTCCGGCTTTATGAATCATCTTATTGCAAACGGTATTGCATGGGTTATCTGTGTTCTGTTCGCATTTTTTACAAACAAGGTTTTTGTTTTTGAGAGCAGGAATTTTGAACCCAAATTTGTTTTGAAAGAACTTGCCGGTTTTACGGCAGCAAGACTTGCCACAGGTATTTTTGACGAATTGTTCATGTTCGTTACGGTAAATCTTATGAACTGCGGCGAGTATAATCTTGAGTTGGGTAGTTTCAGCCTGAACGGCGCCATTATAGCAAAAGTAATTTCGAATATTGTTGTAATAATCGCGAATTATATTTTCAGCAAACTGTTCATCTTTGCCAAAAAAGACAAAATCAAACAAGTATAATTTTTTAATTATACTTTTTTTAAAAGTCATATTATAATTCTTTTATGATTACTATTACATTTTCAGCTGACAGCAACAGCACAAAACAAATCAACATTCAGGATGGAATCCCAGCCAGAGACATTATTCCATCCTTGGCTTCCGCATATTCAATAGCGGACATCCAATCAATAGTCGCAGTCAAGATTAACAACGAGATTTGTCAACTTTCACAACCGCTGACCATAAACGCCAACATAGAACCGGTTCTTATCAACACAAGCGAAGGTTCTACCATCTACCGCCGTACTCTGTGTTTTGTTCTCGCGGCAGCCGCACATTCTATTTTCCCGGGCAAAAGACTTGTTGTAGGTCACAGCCTGGGTCACGGTTACTACTACATTTTTGACAGTTCAAGTTCCAGCAAAAAGAACGAGATTGCCAAGCTAAAGGCAAAAATGGACGACCTCATAAAACAGGATCTGTCCATTATACAAAAAACCGTTTCGTACAAAGAAGCACTCGAAAATTTTGACCGCCTCAACCTTATTGAAACAAAAAAGCAGTTCAAATACTTGTGTATCAGCAAGGTAGTTCTTAACACCCTCGAAGATTTTTCGGACTTTTATTACGCACCTCTTCTTGCAAAGACAGGACTTCTTAACTGTTACGACCTTACTCTGTTCGGCGACGGCTTTTTGCTTCGCTTTCCACCAACGGGCAAAAAAGAACTTGAACCTGTTCCCGAGAGTCCCCAGCTTTTTAACATATACAAAAAATACAAGCAGTGGGGAAAAACAATCGGCGTAACTTCTGCCGCATCGCTTAACGAGGTTATTCTTAACAGAAAAATCAAGGATTTTGTCACTATAACCGAAACTTTCCAGAACAAATGCTTTGCCGAAGCAGCTGACGCAATCGCAAAAAAGGACGCAAAGGTTGTTCTTATTGCGGGTCCTTCAAGCTCAGGCAAAACTACTTCTTCCAAAAAGCTGTCACAGCAGCTGCAGGTTATCGGCTTAAAGCCCCATGTAATCAGCCTTGACGACTATTATGTCGAACGTGTGAACACCCCGCGCGACGCTGACGGCAACTACGACTATGAATGTCTTGAAGCACTTGATGTTGCCCTTCTCAACGAAAACCTGCTCGACCTTTTCAACGGCAAACAGGTTGAAATACCAAACTACGATTTTGTTGAAGGCAAGCGTAACTATAACGGCAAGAATATTATCCAGCTGCAAAAAAATGATATCCTGATTCTTGAGGGTATCCATGGACTGAACGACAAACTCACGCCGAAAATCGACGCAGGCTCCAAATTCAAGGTTTATGTAAGCGCGCTTACACAGCTCAACCTTGACGACCTTAACCGTGTCTCTACAAGCGACAACCGCCTTGTAAGAAGGATCGTGCGTGATTCGCAGTTCCGCGGAAAATCCGCCGCCGAGACAATCAGCATGTGGCCTAGTGTTCACAAAGGCGAACGCCTGCACATATTCCCGTTCCAGAACAATGCGGACATTATGATAAATACGGCCCTTGACTACGAACTTTCTGTTCTGCGCGTATATGCGGAACCGCTTTTGCGCTGCGTCAGCCCGCTTCAAAAAGAATACGCCGAGGCAACGCGGCTTTTGCGCTTCCTTATAAACTTCTGTCCTGTTCCGTCTAATTTCGTTCCGGGACAGTCATTACTGCGCGAATTCATCGGCGGCAGTGAGTTCAAGTATTGATCAGGCCTGTTTGTATTTGGTGGTAAAAAAGTCGTTAAACTGCACTATATTCATCGGATGTGCGTAGTAAAAACCCTGTATATAGTCGCAGTTTAACTTTTGCAATAATTCCGCAAGCTCTTTTGTTTCAACACCTTCGGCAAGAACAGTCGTGTTGCCTGTTTCTTTTAACATCGAAATATGATGCTTTACCATAAGCCGCTTTGTTTCGTTGGTTTCTATCTCGGTTATGAGGCTTTTGTCAAATTTAATTTCCGAATACTTATACTGCATCATCCTTGCTGTATTTGAATAGCCTGTTCCATAATCATCGAGGGCAAGATCAAAGCCCTGATTTTGGAACTGGTTCATGACAGAAACCAGCAGTTTTTCGTTTTTGGCGATCATGGACTCGGTGATTTCAAACCTGAAAAGGTTATGCGGCAGTGAATATGTGTCAATTATCGAAATTAATTTGTTTACGATATTATCCTGCATACACTGCGTTATCGAAAGGTTTATATTTATTTTGGTAATACCCAGTTTTTTAAAGTCTGCTTCTCTTACAAACTGGCAGGCCTTTTTGAGCACTATCTCACCTATTCTTACTATATCACCGTTCTGTTCTGCCTGAGGAATGTACTTTGAAGGCGGAATATAAGATCCGTCATCGTCCTTGAGACGAATCAGCGCCTCTGTGCTTGTAAAAAAACCGGTGTTCAGGTCAAATATCGGCTGCATGAATACTTCAAAGCTTTCTTCTTCTATCGCCTTCTTTACCTTATTCTGAACAACAATATAGTCAAAATAATCTTTTTCGAGTGAATCGCTGATTTCGAGTGTCTGGTTGTCATTGATGTAGTTCTGCAAAAAGATAAAGCGTAAAAAATTCAAAAAGTCATCAATCGATCTGTTGTCGGTCATGCTGAACACTTTGAGTTTTGTATAGTCTTTTATAATGTAGAACTGAAGCTTGAATGGATATTCGAAGTCCTGTGTACCGTCTTTTTTGTATGGAAAGAAAGGTTTTGAGCTGAACTCTTTCAATGCATTTATTTTATCATTAAGGTCTTTTTCCGTTGAGCAGTAATAAACCGCACAACCGTTAAACAGTTTGTACAACGAACTGTCATTGCAGATCTGCATTATAGTGTGGCCGTATTCGCGCACTATGTGGAATATCTGTTCAATGCCGAACTGGTCAAAAAGGTCTTCGATATTCTGGATGCGCAGAATCAAAAAGTAATGTTCTTTTGAAGCTAGCGTCGACAAGTCGTTGAACCTGTCGATAAAAGCCTCTGTATTGAACAGTTCTGTTTTTGATTCTATAAAGTTCGAAGGATTACGTATGGAAAGAAAAATCAGCAGCAACGATACCGAAACGGCAAAACCGACGGCGAACACTTTTGGGAATATGGCTTGGATAGCAAAACCTATAAGCGTAAAAATCGTGTATGAGAGCGATATTCGCATCTGAGAGCTGCTGAACTGGTCTTTTTTTGTAAAGATAATGAACAAACCTAAAATAACATAAAAAGCTGCCAAAAAGTAAAGATAATTCCACCAGGGACCGTGGTGGTATGTTCCGTCGGGCAAAAAGTACATAAGTGCATGGGTAAACGGCGATGTTATGATAACAACAACTTCAATCAAAAAAGGCAAAAACAGCAAACCAAGTCTGGGTATATTCAGCTGTTTTCGGGTCGTTGTCATTGCGATCAAAAAGACACAGTAAAGCGGTGCCTGAAAATTTACAGTAAAAATGTGTATTACTGCCAGAAAGTTGTTGAAATCCACAAGACTAACCGGCAGGAAAGTTTCAGCATATACTGTTATTATATTCATCAGCTGCGCAATAACAACGGCAAACACGAGAGCCAGAAAAAGCCTTGCGCGGAGTGTTTTGTCATGCTTCAAACAGAGGATGTATGTAATCAGGATAACATCCAGAATAATACCGCATATGTCAAAATCATTGTTATAAGTAATGCTGTTGAACATATATTTTAGTTTATCACAACTTGTTGAAAATTTCAAAAATTATATGATTTAAAACTCAAGTGATTGTCACTTGCAGAAAGCTTTTATTTACTCTAAAATAGGCGTAAAAATAAGCAAATTATTAGAGGTTGTTATGTCGAATTACCCTTTTGAATCAATCGAACCCAAATGGCAGAAATACTGGGAAGAAAATCGAACATTCAAGGCCGTTGAAGACAAAAAGTTTCCTAAAGAAAAACGCAGATATGTTCTTGACATGTTTCCCTATCCGTCAGGAGCAGGACTTCACGTAGGCCATCCAGAAGGCTACACAGCTACGGATATTTACTGCCGCTATCTAAGAATGAGGGGCTTTAATGTTCTTCATCCGATGGGCTATGATTCTTTCGGGCTACCGGCAGAA
The DNA here is from genome assembly GCA_016285185.1 of Spirochaetota bacterium. Lineage (GTDB taxonomy): Bacteria > Spirochaetota > Spirochaetia > Treponematales > Treponemataceae > UBA1240. Next base: position 9,091 of record JAEEQG010000086.1, on the reverse strand, counting down.
AACTATGCCATAAAGACAGGAACACATCCTGCAGTCACAACCAACCAGAACATCGAAAACTTTACACGACAGATAAAATCACTCGGTTTTTCATACGACTGGGACAGAAAAGTGTCTACTTGCGAGAGCGATTATTACAAATGGACTCAGTGGATTTTCCTCAAACTGTATGAAAAAGGACTCGCCTACGAAGCCGAAACACCTATCAACTGGTGTCCTTCATGCCTGACAGGTCTGGCCAATGAGGAAGTAAAAGACGGAAAATGCGAACGCTGCGGTGAAATCGTTACACACAAAACAATCCGCCAGTGGATTCTCAAAATAACCGAATACGCAGACCGCCTGCTCGAAGACCTTGACGGTCTTGACTGGCCCGAAAGCGTAAAACTGATGCAGAAAAACTGGATCGGCAAATCCGAAGGTGCTGAAGTTACTTTTACTATCGCCGATAAAGACGGAAAACCAACATCAGATACACTCACAGTTTATACCACACGCTGCGATACACTTTTTGGCGCAACATACATGGTTATTGCACCGGAACACAAGCTTGTTTCAAAACTCGCTACCAAGGAACAAAAAGCCGCTGTAGATGAATATGTTGAACAGGCCGCAAAAAAATCCGACCTCGAAAGGACAGACCTTGCAAAAACCAAAACAGGTGTTTTTTCCGGCAGTTATGCGATTAACCCTGTAAATGGCAAGCTTATTCCTATCTGGATAGCGGATTACGTTCTCATTTCATACGGAACAGGTGCAATCATGGCTGTACCGGCGCACGACGACCGTGACTGGGAATTTGCAAAGAAATTCGATCTGCCTATCATTGAAGTATTGAAGTCCGAAGTTGACGTTCAAAAACAGGCTTGGACTCAAGACGGTATACACGTAAACAGTGAGTTTCTTGACGGGCTCAACAAGGCAGACGCTATTGCAAAAATGCTTGAATGGCTTACCCAAAAAGGTTGCGGCAAAAAGGCCATAAACTACAAACTCCGCGACTGGATCTACAGCCGTCAGCGCTACTGGGGAGAACCAATTCCACTTGTACACTGTGAAAAATGCGGTTGTGTAGCCGTTCCCGAGAAGGATTTGCCTGTAAAACTGCCTGACGTAAAAAGCTACCAGCCTACCGGTACAGGCGAAAGCCCGCTTGCCGCCATTGATTCATGGGTAAACACAACCTGCCCCAAGTGCGGCGGCAAAGCACGGCGCGAAACAAACACTATGCCTCAGTGGGGTGGCTCATGCTGGTATTATCTGCGTTATCTCGATCCTCATAACGACAAGCAATTTGCATCAAAAGAAGCTGTCGAATACTGGATGCCGGTTGATCTTTACGTTGGTGGTGCTGAACACGCTGTTCTTCACCTTTTGTACGCAAGATTCTGGCACAAAGTTCTTTATGATTTGGGACTTGTAAATACAAAAGAGCCTTTCCAGCGCCTTATCAACCAGGGACTCATCACATCTTTCGCTTATCAACGCAAGAATAAGACTCTTGTTCCGACCGATGAGGTTGAAGAAAAGGACGGCAACTTTTACGAAAAAGCCACCGGCGAAAAACTGGAATGTGTTATCGCAAAAATGTCAAAGTCACTTAAAAACGTTATCAACCCCGACGATGTTATCCGCGAATACGGTGCTGACAGTGTTCGCATGTATGAGATGTTCATGGGACCACTTGAAGTATCTAAGCCATGGAACACAAAAGGTCTTATCGGTGTAAGCCGCTTCCTTGAAAAAGTTTGGTCAATGGGAGAAAAACCACTTACAAATGACGAACCGACACCAGAGTTAAGAAAACTTCTTCACAAAACCATCAAAAAGGTAACGGAAGACACTGAAAATCTCTGCTTTAATACAGCCATCAGTCAGATGATGATTTTTGTAAACGATGCCGCAAAACTGAACGCAATGCCTGCTTCTCTTATGACGGATTTTGTAAAGTTGATTTATCCTTATGCACCTCACCTTGGAGAAGAATTGTGGCAGAAACTCGGCAACAAAAACACCATCACATACGAGCAGTGGCCGCAATACAAAGAAGAATACTGCAAAGACGATACCTGTAACATAGTTGTTCAGATTAACGGTAAAATACGTGATAAATTTGAAATTGCTCCAAATACTGACAAGAGTATTCTTGAAGCAAAAGCTTTGGAAACTGAAGGTGCCAAAAAATTTATTGATGGCAAACAAGTCGTAAAGGTTATCGTAGTTCCGAACAAGCTTGTAAATATCGTTGTAAAATAGTACAAAAGGAATCGTAATGAATTTTATTGACCTGCGAAGCGATACAGTAACATGGCCTACGGACGAAATGCGCAAAGCAATGGCGGAAGCTGCCGTAGGCGATGATGTTTATGAAGACGACCCTACAGTAAAAGAACTGGAGCTTTATGGCGCGAGCATAACAGGAAAAGAAGCTGCGCTGTTTGTTCCGTCCGGCACATTCGGCAACCAGCTTGCGTTGTTCACTCACTGCAACAGGGGTGACGAAGTAATTCTTGACGAGAATTGTCACATAGTCCAGCACGAAGCGGGCGCAAGCGGAATTATCGCAGGAGTACAACTCAGGACAATTCCTTCTGACAAAGGGCAGATTAATCCTGAAGAATTTGTCAAAAGAATTCGTCACACAGATGATATTCATCAGCCTAAAACAGGCTTAATATGTCTTGAAAATGCACATTCTTCCGGGAAAACTCTTTCCATTGAATTCATGCGTGAGATGAAATACATCTCAACACGGCATCATATTCCGATTCACCTGGATGGTGCAAGAATCTTTAATGCTGCGACATCGCTTGGCGTTTCCGCCGTTGATATTGCAGAAAATGTTGATTCCGTAATGTTCTGTCTTTCAAAAGGTCTTTGTGCACCTGTAGGTTCACTGCTTTCAGGCAGCAAAGAATTCATAGACAAGGCAAGACGCAAGCGCAAAATAATGGGTGGTGGCTTGAGACAGAGCGGCATTCTTGCGGCAGCCGGTTTAATCGCTCTCAAAACAATGCGACTGCGCCTGCATCATGACCACGAAACAGCTTTTTATCTTGCAAGCTGTCTTACACTGCTGCCTGAAATTGAAATAAACGTTATGGATGTTCAAACAAATATGGTTTATTTCCGTTTCAAGGACTATGAATATGAGCCCGAAGCTTTTGCGGAATTTTTCAAATCACGAGGAATATGTGTAAACGGTCCTGACAAAAACGGCAATATTCGACTTGTAACGCATTACTGGATTGAAAAGGAACACATTGATAAATTCATTGAAGCACTTAAAGAATTTTTAACTGAAGATTAATCTTCACGTGTCCAGGCATCAATAAATTCCATCATATACTGCTGGATATCGTTGAACCATTTTTTCTGCAGCGCACATGCATCCTTGCCGATGTAGCGGTAGTGCCAGCATTCCCACATATAGCCTGTAACATCTTCATAACCGGCTGGGAATGAGAGTGAAAAACCGTATTCGGCAGCATGAGCGTAGAGCCACCTGCCCTGTTTTGTTTCTGCAAATTCATCGGTTATCGAGCCAAAGTCAATCGCAGTGCCAAGCTGATGCTGACTTGTTCCAGCTCTTGCAGAATATCGTTCCGCAAGGGCTTCGCCATCCTGTGCTACATAACGTGCAAACAACTTTTTCTGATAGTCATAGGAACGGTATGTGCTGCTTACAAGCAGTGTTATTCCGTCTTTTTTTGCACCCTGTGACATAACCTGAAGTGCTTTTTCGACAGGTATTCTCAACGACAAATCATTACGGCTTATGTTGTATAAATCATTCTTTTTAAGAGGAATCAGATCTTCGGGTACATAATCAGGCTGCAAAAAGTGCGTTTTATCAACCAGAACAAGGAGAAAATCCTTATCCTGATCCAAAACTGAATATAAGTCAGCCAAAAATTCAGATTTGTTTGCAATAATCTTTTCTTTTGACGGAAAAGTCATATTGCCCAATACCTCTACAAGTTTTGACTCATCGGGAGAAGCTGAGCAAGATACTGCTGTCACAAGCAAAAAAACACATAAGAGACTGCTGATTCTTTCAGTTAATTTCATTTTACAAAACTTCTGTCAGAGAATATATAACAGGAAAACAATCCGCAAATCCAGTTGACTGTATTGCTTTTTGCGCAATAGGAGACGGATGCATTATGTATATTTTATTTCCGGCTTCTTCTGCATCATCATATGCAGCCAGCAGTACACCAAGTCCGGATGAAGACAAGTTGGAGATTTTCTCCATATCAATTACAAGGTTTGTTTCCTTTACAATGGAAAATACCATTGTCTGAAAATCCAGATAGGTGTAAGAATTCAATACACCGGAGACTTCCAACAGAACATAATTAGTGCCTTTCTTTTCTTTTATTACAATCTGTTCCATTCAACATTCCTCCCGTTAATAATCGGCTATTCTTCCCTATTCCTAAACCTTTAACATTCTTAATGCTACTGCGGTTACATCATCCTGTAAATCTCTTGACGTAAAGTGCAGCATATCATCAAACAAAAACTTTACTAGACGACTTGAATCATAAGTCTTGTTATCCAGAATAAGCTTTTGAACACGATCTTTTCCGTACATTTCTCCCCTCAATGATTCGGAATCCAAAAGGCCGTCTGTACAGGCAAGAACAATGTCTCCCGGATTAAGCTTTATCTTTTTGACCTTGATTACATTACTGATTTTTTTCATAAATCCGAGAACTTTTCCATCACCCTGGATCTCAATAACATTGTTATAGGATTCAGTATACAGGAACAATACCGGCAGACCGCAGTTGGCATAATACATTGTGTTTGTCGTAAAATCAAACAATGTAAAAAGACCCGCAAAGAATGTTCCGCGCGGCAGGTTGTATTTGATAAAGTGGTTAACTTTTTCAATCAATTCCTTAAAATCGCCTGTTTCGGCAAGGAAAGTTCTGATGATTGACTTAAGAATAACCATCGACATACTTGCGTTCAAACCCTTACCGCTTACGTCGCCCATAATCATCATATAACGGTTTTCGTTAAGACGGATAAAGTCGATAAAGTCACCACCCAAGCTACGTGCTGACTGCGAGATATAGCCTACATCTACTGACGGAACTTTTACAACGTCAACATTTTCCTGTATAGAACGAATAATCTGTGACGAGAACTGAATTTCGCGGTCAACTGTACCGACAATGGACTGGTTTGCAATGTTCTTCATGTAAAAGCCGAACAAAAAGAAATATGAATAAAGGTTTGAGAAAACTTTTTTATCGTAATCTGAAAAATCGTTTCCGCGTCGTTTTGCACCGAGCGAAATAAAACCGAACATATGGCGGCCTTCGCGTAGAACGATTATCGCATCAGACTTTAAGTTCTCAAACAATTCAACAAGATTATTCTTGAAAGAAGAAAATTCGTGCTGTGTTGCAGCCTGCTGTCTGAAAATAATCGAACTGGTTATACCTGACAAAGATGCTATGATACTCGCATTCTGTGGAATTTCCTTTGAAGCTGTCATTTCAGAAGTATAAACTGATTTAATAACACCGGATTCTGTCTCCAGCATGATTTCAACATGTGTTGTTTCGGTAAACTCTTTCATCAGCGAAACAAAATCTGAAATAAGTGTTTCAGGTTCCTGATTGTAGTCAAACTGCGAGAACTTTGATTCAAGCATATCCTCATATGCATTTGTACTGGAAAGTTTCATCTTTTTGACACGTTCGGTCGCCAAATACTGTAACAACTCAACAATCGATGTTCCCAAAATAAAAACACCCCAGAACAGACCTGGTTTTTGTGTCTTGAACGGAAGCATCAGAGCAAAAATCAGACCGACTATAACAGCACTGAATATGTATTTTACAGAGAACAAAGTTATCTCTTTTATAATCGTTGACATATCAATGATAACCGATAACTTCATTGCCTGTGAAATCAGCAGGAGAGAAACCATCAGAGGCAGAATAAAAAGTGAAGAATACATTGGAACATATTTTGCGGCTCTTAAAAGCAGATTAAATAAAATGCATCCCGTAAGAATTGAGGCGACAAAAAGCCATACTTGCTGAATGTATATGCGGTTTCTTTTTCCTACATGTCTGAAAAACAGAATAACCAGTGATAAAATGGGAATCAAAAAGAAAAATACGGCATTGTAGACCTGAAGCCAGTTAAATCCTAAAAAAGCTTCCTTTTCGCCGTGAATAATTATTGAATTTTTCAAATCAAAGGAAAAAAGATCCAGTTTTGATATGACAAATACACCAAAAAGGCTTATAACAACCTGAATTATATTGTATAACTTATTTTTGGAAAAATCAGGAAAAGAAACCGCAAACAAAAAGAAGCATGACACAAAAACAACAAGTGAAAACAGAACCACTTTTCCGCAGAGATTGACAAGCTGGGTATTTCCAAAATATGTACTTGCAAAAACAATCAAAAAGAAAACACTTGTAACAACAAGCCATAATATCATATCAACAAGAGGACGGGATTTTTTGTTTTTAACATCGTCCAGACTTGTCTGGGCATCTATCTGAACTGAAAACAATATAAGACCGACACAAAGAATCAGATTAATCAAAAAGAAAATCATCGTTTTTTACCTCTCAATTTTAACAGCAAGCATAGTAACATCATCGCGTAGTTTCTTATTACCGTTGTAGTCCAGCACAAGATCCGAAATATCATTTACAAAATGCTGGGCAGACTTAAATGCACTGTTCTGCACAGTCTGCTTATAAAGTTCAGTATCACCGAGCTCTATGCCTTCATCATTCATTACCTCGGAAACACCGTCAGTCGCAATAAGAATCATATCGTCATAAAACAGTTTCTTTTGTTCAACACGAATATCGTCCAGTTCGATAATACCAACAAGACTGCAGCTTGATTCCAAAGGCTTGATGTTAAAACCTGCAGGTGTCTTTGTAATTATAATAGGATCAGACATTGATGCGTTTACGTAGGTAATAGTCATTGCCGCCGTATCTACAATACCGAGGAACATAACCGTGTACTTGTCATCAAACTTCATACCTTTGATAGCGGCGTCAACGGCCTTTATCATGTTAGGCAAATCTTCCTTGTTCTGAATATTCTTGACTGTGTTGATAACTATACCCATAACAAGTGCCGCAGCAAGACCTTTACCGGAAACGTCGCCGAGCAGAAACAGTGTTTTGTCCTCGGTTATCGGCAGAACGGAATAATAGTCACCGGAAACGTTTACCAACGGGCGGAAATATGCGGCAATATCAAGATGCTTTACCTGGGGCATAACAGCAGGGAGGAAAGAACGCTGGGTTTCGGCAACCATGTTCCATTCCTTAGAAAGTTCTGAGATACGTGTAAGGTCCGCGATTATAGAACTTCGTTTTGTGAACGAAACAAACTCGTCATAAAGCTGGGTAAAAATAATAGGATCAAAAAGGCGTGTATAACGACAAAGAACATAAAAGTGGTGATTTTCATGTACAATGAAAAAACCTCGTGATTTTTTCTGGTCAGACGTAACACCCAGTTCATCATCAAAAAAATAAAAGCCGTCAGCAGTTGACTGCTTAAAATTCATTTCAAGAGTCATAAGAGTTTGGTCTGCACTTACAATCCTGTCAGGGCTGTTATAAACTACATAATTGTTTTTTTTGTCCATATACAGAACGGAACAGTCCGCACGGTCTTCGAGCTCGGTTCTGATAGCTTCGAACAAATCATCAAGAGAATAGGCAAAACGAATTTTTGAGATAAATGAGCTTAAAAGATTTGTTTCTTTTTTGAATAAAGAATTATTTCTGATTTTTTCCGCATAAGTATTATAAGCATATGTTGCTCCAAACTGAAAGGCAAGAAAAGCAACAAAAGCAACTGTTACATTAAAAAGAAACGGCAGTCCGTTTGATGGAACAAGAACATTTGTCAACAAGATGAATAACAGAATACTTAAAATTCCTGTTACAGCCAGCAAAACTTTTATCCGGACTTTATACATTGATAATCCTCATGTGAAATTTAGTTTATTATAATCATTATAACACAGTATTTGCAAAATATGTAAAAAAAATAACAAATTATTGGAAAAAACGCATAAAAAAAGCTCCCTTAAAAGGGAGCTTTTTATCACTGTCAAACAGAAAAAACTATTTTTCTGCAATAAGCAGTGTTTTAGGATCAAGCTTAAGATTTGCTTCTTTAATTGCTTCGTTTCTTACTTTAAGAATACGCAGCTGGGTACTGTCAGCTTTTGCTTCAAAGTAAACGACAGCATCAAACAAGTCTTCAAGAGCTTTGTCGAACATGTCTTTTAATTCAGCAGCATCTGTATTATAGCTGTACCATACGGCAATGCCTGCTTCTTTTGCAAAAGCTTTCATTTCAGCAAAGTCTTGTGTAGTTCTTTTTGCAAAATTAAGACCATCAATGATAACGCATTCAGGTTTGATTCCGCCTTGAGAAAGTGCCTTCATTGTTGAAATAATCTGCTTTGTCGAAACGGTGTCCTGGTTAAAGTTGAGTACAACACGGTTTTTGAATATATCATCTTTAAAATCCGCAACATCAATCTTTCTTTTTTTGGACATTTCGTTATAAATGTCTTCGTACCAAGTCATTACATAGCTAGCATGCTGGTCGAATGAAACGTGAACAACCTGTTTGCCCTGAATAAGCTTGTCAAAACCAATCTGAACAAGTACTGAAGTTTTTCCGACACCTTTTTTTGATGCCAGCACACCGATTTCTCCAGCCTTTATTCCGCCATTCAGTGCCTTGTCCAAAAAGCGTACAGAACTGCGGTCAATAAGTTCCTGTTTTACCATCGACTACTCCTTATTTGCTCTGTTCCTTGCGTTTCTTTTCCTGATAGTCTGCAATCAGTTTTTCAGAAACACTTGCCGGAACTTTGCCGTATTTTTCGAATTCCATTGAGAATTCGGCCTTACCTTGTGTCAATGAACGGAGAACTGTTGAGAATCCGAACATTTCACTCAGCGGAACTTCTGCATCAACACGAGAGAAGTTGTCATCTTCGGTAGACGAAACTATTATACCACGTCTTTGGTTAATTGCGGCAAAAATATTTCCCTGAAAT
>JAEEQG010000085.1 GCA_016285185.1 Spirochaetota bacterium | reverse complement strand
GCGGTTCCGGCTTAGTTACCACTGCTTTTCAGCTGTTCTTCCTTTGCATAAATACAGAGTGCGTCTATCAGTTCGTCCAAATAGCCCTGCATTATCTGATCAAGCTTGTACAAAGTAAGATTTATGCGGTGTTCTGTAAGTCTGTTCTGCGGAAAGTTGTAGGTGCGGATTCGCTCGCTACGGTCACCGGAACCTACCATACTTTTGCGTTCAGCTGCGCGGGCGGCGTTCTTTTTTGATTCTTCCAAATCAAAAAGACGGGCGCGCAAAACACGCATTGCTTTTTCCTTGTTGCGCAGCTGGCTTTTTTCGTCCTGTTGGATAACTACAAGTCCTGTAGGCAGGTGCGTTAGACGAACGGCTGAGTCTGTCGTATTAACACACTGTCCGCCGTGTCCGCCGGCGCGCATTACGTCAACGCGCAAGTCTTCCGGCCGTATTTCAATTTCGGTTTCTTCCGCCTCAGGCAGTACCGCAACCGTTACAGCACTTGTGTGAACACGTCCCTGACTCTCGGTTTCGGGAACTCGCTGAACACGGTGAACACCGCTCTCGTAGCGGAGACTGCCGTACACATATTTGCCGCTTATTGAAAGCGAAATTTCCTTGTAGCCGCCGACTTCGGTCTCATTGGCGTCCATAACTTCGTATTTCCAGCCTTTCATATCGGCATAGCGTGTGTACATGCGGAACAAATCGGCGGCAAAAAGCGAAGATTCGTCGCCGCCTGTACCGCCGCGGATTTCCATAATTATATTCTTTTCTTCCAACGGATCCGGCGGAATAAGAAGCATTTTTATTTTTTCTTCAAGCGGACCAAGCTTTTCTTCAAGCGAAGCTAATTCTTCCCTCGCCATCTCTTTAAGTTCGTGATCCGTCTCGTGTGTAATCATATTTTTGGAATCTTCAATACCTTTAAGTATTGTTTTGTATTCTTCATAAGCTTCCATTACGGAAGAAAGATGAGAATGTTCCCTCATTAAATCCTTGTATTTTTTTGGATCTTTGAGCAAATCCGGATCTTGGATTTCTTCGGCTAATTCATTAAAACGTATCTGTAACTGTTCAAGCTTCTTAATCATGTGAAAAGTATATCAAAAATATCAGTTAAGTAAAAGATGTCCGCAATTACGCGGAAAACTAACCTTTTTCCTTAAAATGGCGCTTCATACACTGAAAAGTAGTGTCGCTTATGTAGTGTTCAATACGGCAAGCATCCTGATAAGCGGTTGGCTCGTCAACTCCGAGTTTTATCAAAATCTGCGAAATAACAACATGGCGTTCATAAATGCGTTCCGCAATCTCAAGCCCCCGCTGTGTAAGAACAATTCCACCGTCATCATTAACCGTAACATATCCGTTTTCGCGGAATTTTCTCATCTGAATACTGATTGTAGGCTTAGAAAAACCCATTTTTCTTGTTATATCAACAGCACGAACTTTTGGCAGCTCTTTTGAAAGTACATAAATTGTTTCAAGATACATTTCTGCGGCTTCCTGAATGACCATAACAGAACTCTCCTATTTACAGATATTTTTTAAAACGTTTTTCAACGTCTTTTATCAGTTTGTATTCAAAGGAATCAACCAAAGCAAACCAGGAAGCTTCCATGATATCGGCGGAAACTCCGACCGTTATCCAACTGTCAACTCCATCGGAACTTTCAATCAAAACGCGGACTTTTGCAGCAGTTGCGCTTTTTGAATCAAGAACACGGACTTTATAGTCCGTCAGGCGGATATCGCGCACATTCGGATAAAAGCGTTCAAGCGCCTTTCTAAGCGCAATATCCAGTGCGTGAACAGGACCGTCGCCCTCACCTGCGGTTATTTCTATCTGGTTTTCTACTTCAATCTTAAGCTGGGCGAATGAACAAAGTGTGCTTTCTACACAAGGTTTTTCGCCGATGGTTTTGTAATAGTGCAGCTTAAAGAAAGGCTGATACTTGCCTATCATCTTGCGGACAAGAAGTTCAAAACTGCCGTCTGCACCTTCAAACTGGTAGCCTTCATGTTCCATCTGCTTTACTTGTTTTACGATGTCGGCGACGATCGGTGAGTTTTTGTTTATTGAAGAATCAAACTTGCGGATTTTTTCAATAATCATTGAACGACCGGCAACTTCGCTCAAAAGGAAAACCCTGTCGTTACCTACGCTTTCCGGTTCAACATGCTCATACGCCGCCGGATTTTTTGTTACAGCGTCAATGTGCATTCCGGCTTTGTGCGCAAAAGCGTTTGTACCTACGTAAGGCATTCCGTTTTCAAGATTTACGTTTGAAATTTCTGCAACACGGCGCACGGTGGAAGTGAGCTGTCTTATTTTGCCTTCCGGCAGGCACTTGTAACCAAGCTTTAGTTCCAAATCCGCCATAATTGTAGAAAGGTTTGCATTTCCGGTGCGTTCGCCAAAACCGAGCAGAGTTCCCTGAATCTGAGTTGCGCCGGCTTCTACCGCCATAAGGGAGTTTGCAACCGCCAAACCGGAGTCGTTGTGCGTGTGTATACCGATTTGAACAGGCTCTCGGTGATTTTTTTCGCACCATTTGTCAAAATATTCGGTAACTTCTTTTACAGCCTGCAAAACCATAAGCGGCATCGTGCCGCCTTTTGTGTCGCATAGTACAAGAGAAGAAACACCATTTTTTACAGCTGCTTCAAGGGTTTTAAGAGTGTATTCTTTGTTAGCAAACCAAGCGTCAAAAAAGTGTTCGGAATCAAAATGGACTTTTCGACCTTCACTGACTAAAAACGCGGCAGTTTCGCCAATCATAGCAAGGTTTTCGTCCAAAGTTGCCTTGAGAATTTCAGTAACTTGAAAATCCCATGCTTTTCCGAATATGACCACATTCTGTGTATTTGCAGAAAGCAGGCTCTGAACCTGCATATCTTCCTGCGGTGTTATGCCTTTGCGTCGTGTAGCCCCGAATGCGGCAATAGCGGCGTTTTTTAAAGCCATTTTCTGCGCATACTGAAAAAATTCCAAATCTTTTGGATTTGAACCGGGATTTCCCGCTTCTATAAGGCTTATACCAAGATCATCAAGTGCTTCAACTATATGTATTTTATCCTGAACAGAAAAACTTATGCCCTCGCCCTGGGCACCATCTCGCAGTGTGGAATCAAGAATAGTAATACTTTTTGTTTTTTTCTGCGGCATAATAAACCTTTATTTTCAAAGCTGTTCCTGTATTCTCGCCTTTTTCCGCATATTTGTCAATAAACGGCAAAGCCCATATGGTGCGGCACAACTAAAACTGCTCTGAAACAACAACGCGGTTTTTACCGGTTTTCTTTCCAACACTGAGAGAATTATCCGCATCAACAAGAACATCGTCCGTGAGCTTAAAATTCTTTGAAGAACTAATGCCAAACGTCATTGAAATAGTAAATTTGCGGTTTTTATAT
>JAEEQG010000084.1 GCA_016285185.1 Spirochaetota bacterium | reverse complement strand
AATTTTTATGCACGTACGTACTTAAAAATTTTTACGTAGCTGCTCAAAGTTCCGCCATAGCCAAATTATTTTTAAACACGCTCGTAATTATAACTGAATTTCTAGAGGAAAAATTTTTAAACACGTAGCTAAAAATTTTTGCTGCAGTAGCTGAGAATTTTTTGAAAAAATCTGTTTAAAAAATTTAATGGTGTCATTCTTTGACACTGTGGTGTGATATCATATAGAAGATTTTTTTTTGAAATATATAAAATACAGTTTATAATAACATGTATTTATGGAAGATTTTATGACTTACGATTTGCTTGCGCATAAAAATGAAATGTCTACCCAAACTTTGTTTTCTCATCTTCAAGAAGTGGCAAGAATTGCTTCAGATTTTGCTGTCCCGTTAAATAATGCTGATTGGACATATTGTGCAGGTATTTTTCATGATTTAGGAAAATCAGATGCAGATTGGCAACAATATTTAAACGGTGAAAAAAAGACTTCTGTAAATCATAGCGAAGCAGGTGCGCAATATGTTTTTTCAAAAATGAATTCGAAAGACCCATTTACAAAAGTAATTCCATATTTGATTGCAGGGCATCATGCAGGGTTGCCAGATTGGTCTTTAGGAAGTGGTAATAGTTTAAAATCCATCCTTGAAAAAACTGATAATGATTATTTGAAAAGACTTTTGTTGAATTCTGATTTGAAAGAATTGCAAAATGTTGAGTTTCCAAAATCAACACCATTTGGAAAGAATACACCTAGTCCAGATTTATTAGAACATTTTCATCTTTGGATTCGTATGCTGTATTCTTGCCTTGTTGATGCAGATTATTTAGACACTGAACAGTTCATGACACCAGATAAAAGCGAATTACGCGGAAATTATACAAGCCTTTTAGACTTGAAACAAAAGTTTGATTCATTTATGGCTGAAAAATCTGCAAAAGCCACACCTTCAAAGATTAACACGATAAGAGCTGAAATCTTAAAATCTTGCCGTGAAAAAGCAAAGCTAAAACCTGGTTTTTTTTCTCTGAATGTTCCTACTGGTGGAGGCAAGACTCTTTCTTCAATGGCATTCGCTTTGGAACATGCTATAGCTTATAACAAAAAGCGGATAATCATGGCGATTCCATATACGAGCATTATTGAACAGACTGCAAAGGTTTACAAATATGGAACAGACAATGATGATGAAATAGAAAGACTTATAAAAGAAAACAAATGCTTGTTTGGCGAAGAAAATGTTCTTGAGCATCATTGCAATTTTGATTTTGATAAAGAAGACGAATCAAGGATTCTTGAAAAGCAGAAACTTGCAACGGAAAACTGGGATGCTCCAATTGTTGTAACGACAAATGTTCAGTTATTTGAATCTCTTTTTAACGCACATCCTTCATCTTGCCGTAAACTGCATAATCTTGTTGATTCTGTAATAATTTTAGATGAAGCTCAGATGCTGCCACCAGAATATTTAAAATCGATACTTTCTGTTTTGCAAGGCTTGGTAAAATGCTTTGGAGCTACCGTTGTTTTGTGTACAGCAACTCAACCAGCTCTTGAAGGTGAGATAGGTTCTGATACAGTAAAATTTACCGGTATTCCAGAAAAAATGATAACTCCAATTATTGAAAATCCTGCGAAATTAGCTGAACAATTAAAACGAGTTGAAATCAATACAGACTATGCAAAAGAAAAAATGACAGACTGGCAGAAAGTTGCAGATAAGCTTTGTGAGTTTGACCAAGTTTTGTGCATTGTTCAGACACGAAAAGATTGCAGAGAACTTCATCAGCTTATGCCAAAAGGAACAATTCACCTTTCTGCATTGATGTGTGCAGAAGAGCGTTCAGATGTGATTTCGGAAATTAAGGAAAAGCTGCGTAATGGTGAGCCAATAAGAGTAGTTAGCACGCAGCTTGTTGAATGTGGTGTAGATATTGATTTCCCTGTTGTGTTCAGAGCTTTGGCAGGAATGGATTCTGTGGCACAATCTGCCGGTCGATGCAACCGTGAAGGAAAAATGAAATGCGGTTCTGTGTATCTTTTTAAGCCACCAAAAGATACCCCTAGCGGTTTGCTTAGAAAAGGTTCTGATGTAACAAAAGAACTTCTTGAATTGCATGATTATGATTTGCCGCTTACACCGGAAATCTATAAAGAGTATTTCACGAAATATTATAAAAAATTAAATGATTTTGATAAATGCGATTTTGAAGGTACAATGTTAGAGGAGCGTCAAGATGGTAAATTTCAGTTCAGAACACTTTCAGATAATTACCATCTAATTGATAATGCTTTTCAAGGAACTGTTTATGTGCATTATTGCTCGCCCAAAACCGGAAAAGATAATCTGAATCTCTTGAGGATGCTGAAATCAGGGGATGTAAGCAAGAAATTATTCCGTAAGCTTGGAAGATATTCTGTGAATTTGCCTATAAAAGAAATTGAAAAACTTGTGGCAGCAAACCGCATAAAAGAACCTATAGAAGGAATCTTTATGCAGTCTCTTGATGATGAAACACTATATCAGTCTGGCGTAGGTTTTATTATCGATTCTGTTTAATTATTTAGTACATAGATTATAGAAGACTGGAGGAAAACAAGTGAGAGAATTTTTTGATAAAACATTTTGTCTAGAAGTCTGGGGAGATTATGCGTGCTTTACACGCCCTGAAATGAAAGTTGAACGCGTAAGCTATGACGTTATGACACCTTCCGCAGCTCGTGCAATTTTTGAAGCAATATTCTGGAAACCGGCTATCGAATGGAAAATCAAGAAAATAGAAGTTTTGAATCCAATCAAATGGATTAATCTAAGAAGAAATGAAGTGGGTGCTGTTACAAATGATAAATCCAGTGGCATCGCAATAGAAGAAAATAGGCAGCAGCGTGCAGGACTTTTCTTAAAAGATGTGCGTTATCGCATTTATGCAGACTTGGTGTTTATTCCGCCTAAAAAACGCAAAGATACACCTAATCATCTGCCAGAATATCTTGTTGATTCAGCAGAAAAAACTGAATTGACAGAACGTAAGCTTAATGATGACCACCCGAATGAAAACCCTGCAAAATATAATGCAATGTTTGACCGCAGGGCTAAGAAAGGACAATGTTTTTTTCAACCGTATTTGGGCTGCCGTGAATTCAGCGCATTCTTTAAGCTTATAGACCCAGAAAAAGAACCGTCTGCACCGATTAAAGAAACTCGTGATTTAGGTTTTATGCTTTATGATATGGATTATTCAAATCCTGCTGATATTCGCCCTGCGTTTTTTAGGGCAAAACTCGAAAACGGAGTAATTAACGTACCAGATTGGAACAGCGAGGAGGTACGAAAATGATTTTGCAAGCATTGTATGAATATGCTCAAAGAAAAGGCGATGAACTTCCCGAAGACGGTTTTGAAATAAAAGAATTCAACTTTCTCATAAAGATAAAAGAAGATGGTACGTTTGTTGATTTATTGGATATGAGACAAGAAAAAGCCGGCAAATTGAGAGGTCATTCTTATACTGTTCCAAAATCCATTGGAAGAAGTGGTGCAAAGTCTTATGCAACAACATTCTTACTATGGGATCATTATGGATATGTTCTTAATGAACCTAAAAAAGTTTCCAAAAAAGAAGAAGAGGCAAAAGCTATTTCTGATGCAGAAAAACAGAATAGTACATTTATCTCAATGATAAATTCTTTGCCGGAATATGTGCTAAACAATTCTGCTGTTTCAGCAGTAAAAAAGTTTTATGAAAAATATCAAAAAGAAAATTATGCAGTTGTTCGTAATAGCGAACGTTGGAATGATTGTGCAAAAATTGCAGGATGTAATTTAACTTTTATATTGATGGGAGACGACGAACCTGTCGTTTGTAGAGATGTCGTAAAAAACTATCAACGGCAACTAATTGCGGAACAAAACACTGATACTGATGTGGAATCTACAGAAGAAATTATAAAAGGTGTTTGTCTTATAACAGGTGAAAATGCTGTCATTTCCAGACTTCATACTGCAACGGCAATAATAGGTGCAAAAAGCAATGCAAAACTTGTCGGTTTTCAAAAGAATAGCGGATATGATTCATATGGTAAGGAACAATCATATAATGCACCTGTTTCCATAAGAGCTGAAGCTGCTTACACAAAGGCATTAAATTCTTTGATAAAATCATCAAAAAATCGATTTCGCTTGGGAGAAGATACAATAGTTTTCTGGGCAGAAAAGAAAGAAGCCGAACCGTTTGAAAGTGCATTTTCTGTTTTCTTTTCAAAAGATTTTGATTCAGATGACCCAGACAGATGTGCATCTGAAGTTAAAAATCTTTTTGATGCCATTAACACAGGCAAGCTAGAAAAGATTGATTCGAATTTCTATGTGTTATGTCTCTCGCCGAATGCAGCACGTATTTCTGTGCGATTCTGGGAAACAGGTAAAGTTGAGCAGTTTGCAGAACGCATAAAGCAGCATTTTGTAGATTTTGAAATTGACCGTGCGCCATATGAAGCAGAATATCTAAATCTATATCAGATTCTTTCCGCAACGGCATTGGAACATAAAATGGAAAATGTTGCTCCAAATCTAATCGGTACAGTTACGCAAGCGGTTCTAAAAGGCTTACCTTATCCGGCAACATTACAGCAACAGTGTATAAGGCGCATTCGTGCAGAACGAAAAGTAACACGTGAACGTGCCGCTATCTTAAAAGCGTATATTAACAGGTTTAATAGATACAAGAATATAAAGGAGGATGTTTCTGTGAGTTTAGACAGAAATTGTACAAACAAGGGCTATCTTTTGGGGCGGCTGTTTGCAGTCTTTGAAAAGGTTCAGCAGGATACTCACCCTGGCTTGAATGCAACAATTACAGACCGTTTTTATGGTGCTGCTTCAACAAATCCTGTGACAGTATTTGCACAGCTTATAAAATTGAATCAACATCATTTGGGCAATTATGAGAACAAAGGTTTGCGTGTGATTCGTGAAAAGGAAATAGGCGAGATTATAAATTCAATTGAATCCTTTCCGGCTCATTTGAATTTAAACGAGCAATCGCAATTTGCAATCGGTTATTACCACGAGAAGCAAAGCTTCTTTGTAAAATCTGAAAATAAAGAAGGAGAAAACTAATTATGAGCAAGCTTGAAAAGCGTTATGACTTTGTGTTGTATTTTGATGTAAAAGATGGAAACCCGAACGGAGACCCGGATGCAGGAAATTTGCCACGCGTTGACGCAGAAACTGGCAACGGCATTGTTACAGATGTGTGCTTGAAACGAAAAATTCGTAACTATGTGCAAATTACAAAAGGCAATGAGCATGGCTATGACATTTTTGTAAAAGAAAAAGCTGTACTTAATAAAGAAATCGATGCAGTTTATGCAGACTTGGGTATAAAAGTTGATGCTAAAAACAAAGCCAAAGGTGATGATGTTGAAAAAGGACGCGCTGGAATGTGCAAGAAGTTCTTTGACATACGAACATTTGGTGCTGTGCTTTCTACCGGTGCAAACGCAGGTCAAGTTCGTGGACCGGTTCAATTGACTTTTGCTCGCTCTGTTGAGCCTGTAGTTTCTTTTGAATATAGCATTACAAGAATGGCTGTTACTTCAGAAGAAGAAGCAGAAAAGCAAGGCGGAGATAACCGCACAATGGGTCGCAAATATACAGTACCTTATGGATTATATAAAGCTTGCGGTTTTGTATCACCTCATTTTGCTGCAAGTACAGGTTTTTCTAAAGAAGATTTGGATTTGCTATGGGAAGCTCTTGTGCAAATGTTCGAATATGACCGTTCTGCTGCCCGCGGGCTTATGACTACACGTCGGCTTGTGATTTTTGAACATAATTCTGCGCTTGGTTCAAAACCGGCAGACGAGTTGTTCAGCCGTGTAAAATGCGAGCGGACTGGTGCAGAAAAAGATAAGCCTGCAAGAGATTTTTCTGATTATATAATCACACTTGACGGAAACCCGATTACAGAGACAAAGACTATTGTGAATGTTTGATTGTTATACGTAATGTAGTTCCTTCACGGGAGCGTGAATTGAAACATTAGTGTGAGGGCTCGCAAGCGTTCACGCTCGCGTCGCTCCTTCACGGGAGCGTGAATTGAAACTGAATAGCCTGTGTGATTCTCTCAATCTGTTTGAGTCGCTCCCTCACGGGGGCGTGAATTGAAACATCAAGTCGCCTGTCACAGTACCGTTCGTTATGGTGTCGCTCCTTCTCGGGAGCGTGAATTGAAACGTTGCTTTCGCCGGTTATCGGGTAAGGGTTGCCGGGTCGCTCCTTCACGGGAGCGTGAATTGAAACATCGAAATCGGTGGTAAATGGTATCAAGGCAATCGTCGCACCTTCAAGGGAGCGTGAATTGAAACCATTCCGGCGACTGATAATCAAAGTGCCTGGACATGTCGCTCCTTCGCGGGGGCGTGAATTGAAACAGCGTGATGAGTGCAGGTGATTTTGAATACAACGTCGCTCCTTAATAGGGGCGTGAATTGAAACGTATTCCCGAACGGCTTAAACGGCAAATGCGATGTCGCTCCCTTACGGGGGCGTGAGTTGAAACTGCATTTCGCCATAATACATAGCGAAGGCATGTAGTCGCTCCCAAAGGGAGCGTGAATTGAAACCATTTTGAAGAAGACTTACTGGACCAGCAGGGTGTCGCTCCTTCACGGGAGCGTGAATTGAAACTTTGCAGCAACTGCAAAGGCTGCGTTGTTCAAAACGTCGCTCCTTCACGGGAGCGTGAATTGAAACTACCTGAATAGTAGTACCGCCTGTAAATTCTCGCGTCGCTCCTTCACGGGAGCGTGAATTGAAACACAGACTGGTCTTATCTTAATGACCCTGCAATGTCGCTCCTTCACGGGAGCGTGAATTGAAACCTATATTGTATAGTCTGTCAAGTATAATTGTTTGGTCACCCTTTCACAGGGGCGCAAATTGAAACACCTGGACTGTTATTGCGAGATTTATCCATAAGGATAAATCTCGTAGGGGTCGCTTAAAAATGTTACATATTCCTCTGACTGTATCAAGCGACCCCCAGACGCAGGGAAAAACGGCAAGAAGGGAGCCCTATGGGAAGTTCTCTTGCCGTTTTTTCGTCGCTGGGACCCGCTCACTGAAGCTATAAAGCTGTTTTGCAAACGAACTCATTCGGGGATTTTTAAATATTTTTCATTTTTTTTCTCAAAAACGTACAAAAACAAATATTTAAACCTATACATATTGTGAGACTTTAATAAGGAGTTCACATATGTGTATTGAAGCTGATAGCATCAAAAATGAAGAACGTCAAAAGCGGCTGCGGGAAAAAATAGCCCGCTTCAGGCTGTTTGATGACGACTTTATGACAAAAGTCTTTGAGGATGATCTCAAGCTCATAGAGTTCCTGCTCAGTATAATTTTGCAGAGAAGAGATCTTGAGGTAATAGAATCAAATACCCAGGTAGTTCAAAAGAGTCTGACAGGACGCTCGGTTAAACTGGACATAAAGGCAAAGGATAAAACCGGAAAATTGTATAACATTGAAATCCAGCGTGAGGATAAAGGAGCGGATGAAAAGCGCGCACGGTATCACAGTGCAATTCTTGACACAAACACACTTCTTCCCCGGCAGGATTTCAAAGACTTACCCGAAACGTATGTTATATTCATAACGGAACATGACATATTCAAATGCGGAGTTCCCTTGTACCACATAAACCGCAAAATCGAAGAAAATGGAATGACATTTTGCGACTTGTCACATATAATATATGTGAATGGCGAATACAAAGGAAATGATGCAATCGGAGACTTGATGCACGATTTTTTATGTGCAAACCCCGATGATATGAAATACAAACTTCTTGCCGAAAAGACAGGACGATTCAAAAAAACTGATAAAGGAGCTGAGCATATGTGTAAGATTATGGAAGAATTAGTAGAAGAAGAAAGAGCAATACAGGCAGAAGAAATGGCGATAGAAATGTTAAAAGACGGGTCTCTTTCAGTTCAAAAAGTTTCCAAATTTTCAAAACTGCCCGAAAGCAAAGTACGGGAACTAGCTGAAAAGCTCCAGCCGGTTGCAAATTGCTGAAATTGTATTAAACTTGCCTATTTCCCTATGGTGCAGTGCGTACAACGCGGAAACCGAGAGCTCTGTCGTAGAAGACATTCGATGTTGTACCGTTTCGACCGCTGGTCAAATTTGCACTTGCAGCCGCATGGGTAGTACCCGCCTCCACCCCACAGGTAATAAAACAACAAATATTTCAACCTCTGCTCAACCGCCATTTAAACTACAGCTTTAATCAAAAGTGTTGAAGGTTCAAAAAAACCATTGTATTCTGATTCTGGAGCATTAGTATGCAAAAAACAAACAGTAACAGACTGAACTTATTCAGCTATTTTAAAAAATACATGTTCTTATACTTTATAGCGGTGCTTTCCATTACTATCAGTACGCTGCTGGATATGCTGGCTCCCGTAATTGTGCGCCACATTGTTGATGATGTTCTCATTGCGCAGAATACTGAACCGCTAAAGATGCTTCTCATCGGAATCCTTTGTATTGGGGTAGGAAGATGCGTTTTTCAATACGCAAAAGAATATATCTGCGATGTATGCGGTTCTAAAATTGCAACGGAAGTGCGCGTAAATCTGTTTGAAAAGATTCAGAGCCTGAGCGCAAACTTTTTTGACGGCATAAATTCGGGCGAGCTGATGAGCCGCGTAAAAGATGACGTTGACCGCATCTGGGATATTGCAGCCTTTATGGGCATCCTCATGGTGGAAGTAATAATCCGTATTATTACTACAACTTATTTTATGGTGCGTATTAACCTTGTGCTTTCAATTATTCCGGTTCTCGGCATGTGCGCCTCTGCGGTTGTAGCCATCCTGATGGAAACAAAGCTTGATAACCTGTTCGGTGCTATTCAGCAGGAAAACTCCGAAATGAACAACACCGCCGCCGAAAACCTTTCGGGAATAAGAACCGTAAAGGCGTTTTCGCGCGAGGGCTACGAAATCAACAAGTTCCATAAGCACAACCAAAAGTATTATGAACTGAACATCGATTTGTCAAAGGTATTCGTAAAGTACAATCCCGTGATTCAGACAATAACCCGCATGCTGGCTATTGTTACACTCCTGTGCGGCGGTCTGCTTGTTATAAAGGGAAACGAACTTTCCCTCACAAAGCCGGTTACTATCGGTGAGCTGATTGCGTTCCTTGCCTACGTTGGAAACATTGTATGGCCCATGGAAATGCTCGGCTGGCTTACAAACGGTTTTTCGAGCGCAAAGGCGAGCGTTAAGCGGCTTAACAAGATTTATGAGCAGATGCCGCAGATTAAGGATGAGTCGGTTCTTTCCAAAAACTTGGACGATACTTCTTCCTTGAATACGGACTTGTTCCGGCCTGAGGATATTACCGGTGCAATAAGTTTTGAGCATGTTTCATATTATGCCGGCGGAAAGTACATTCTTAAGGATATTTCGTTTTCAATCGGAGCGGGGCAGACTCTCGGTATTATGGGCGCGACCGGTTCGGGCAAGACGAGCATAATCAACCTGCTCAAGCGCATGTACGATGCTACGGAAGGTGTTATTAAGATTGACGACGTTGACATAAGGGAACTCCCACTGCCGGTTTTGCGGCGCAGTATTGCGTGTGTTATGCAGGATGTTTTTTTGTTCAGCGACACAATAGACGGCAACATCCGGCTGGGTGTGCGAGATTCAATGAGTACGGAAGAAGTACGGATGTCGCTTGAACAGTCGCACAGCGCTGAGTTTGTTGACAAAATGGAAAACAAGGAACACACGGTTATAGGCGAACGCGGTGTGGGCTTGAGCGGCGGACAAAAGCAGCGTATTACGATTGCGCGCGCATTGTCACGAAAAACGCCGGTTCTTGTTCTGGACGATTCAACTTCGGCACTGGATACGGAAACGGAGCAGGAGATTCAGCAGGTTCTGAACGAGCTGACAGGAATGACAAAAATCATAATTGCGCACAGAATCAGTGCAGTGCGCAAGGCTGATAAAATCATTGTTCTGGAAGACGGACACATTGCGGAGTGTGGTACGCATGAGGAGCTGCTTAAGCTTGGCGGCTTGTACAAGGAAACGTACGATTCGCAGTACTAAGGAAACAAACTATGAACAGTTACAAAATAGATGAACAGCAGGTACAAAAGTCCAATTTTGAGACTATGCCCCGGCTTTTTAAGTATTTGCTCAAGTATAAGGGAAGAATAGGTTTTGTTCTTTTGATGATGGCGTTTGGAACCGTTGTTGACCTTATAAACCCGCTACTCAACGAGCGGGCGGTGGACGCATATATTCTGCCCGGCGATGTTAAGGGGCTTATCCGCATTGTGATTATCGGTGCGGTACTTAATACGCTTGCCGTTCTCGCCATAAAAATGCGTATGCTTGTAATGGCAAAGACAAGCAACAAGGTTATTCAGGAACTGAGACAGCAGCTTTATGATCACATCCAAAAGCTTGATTTGGCGTTCTTTGATTCAAGGCCTTCGGGCAAAATCCTTGCCCGTATCATAGGCGATACCAATTCGCTCAAGGACATAATCGAAAATGCTGTTACAACCTTTATTCCCAACATAATAACCGTAATCGCCGTTATGGTTATTATGTTCGTAAAGAACTGGCAGCTTGCGCTTGCGGCGTTGTGCAGTCTTCCGTTTTTAATCGGCGGAATCTTTTTGATTTCAATAATGGCTGAAAAACACTGGAAGGCAAAACGACAAAAATCTTCCAATTTAAATGCGTTTATAAATGAAGATTTGTCCGGCATAAAGATTATTCAGAGTTTTCAAGCGGAAAACGAAACCGACAAAACGTTTCAGGAACTTGTGCGCGATGACAGGCGCGAATTTTTGCGTGCCGTCCGCTGGTGCGACGGATTTGGTTCCTGGATTGACCTGTGCTGGAGTGTAGGAACAATGTGCCTGTACCTTGTAGGCGTTACGGTGCTTGGAATCGGGAATGTTTCAATCGGTACTTACATTGCGTTCGGCTCGTATGTGGGAATGTTCTGGCAGCCTATTATGAACCTGAGCAACTTTTACAACCAGTTTATAAACGCGGCGAGCGGTGCCGAACGTATTTTTGAAATTATGGACACAGAACCTGTTGTTGTAAGCGCGGCTGATGCGCCGCAGCTTGCTCCGGTCAAGGGAAATGTAGAATTCAAAAACGTTACGTTCGGTTACACGGCAGATACTCCGGTTCTTAACGACGTATCCTTTAACGTTACCGCCGGCGAAACGATTGCGCTTGTAGGTGCAACCGGCGCGGGCAAATCCACAATCGTTAACCTGCTCAGCCGCTTTTACGACATAAACGGCGGTTCAATTTTGATTGACGGTGTTGATATTCGCAGTGTAAACATTGAATCCCTGCGCAGACAGATGGGTATAATGACACAGGACAGCTATATTTTCAGCGGAACAATCCGCGACAATATTGCATACGGAAAGCTCGACGCTACTGAAGAAGAAATTGTAGCGGCGGCAAAGGCAGTTCATGCGCATGATTTTATAAGCAGGTTGAAGGACGGATACGATACAAAGCTGACCGCAAGAGGCGGTGAATTGAGTAACGGACAGAGACAGCTTGTCGCGTTTGCGCGCACAATGCTTTCTAATCCGCATATTCTTGTGCTTGACGAGGCTACTTCGAGTATTGATACAAAAACGGAGCTTTTGGTTCAGGCGGGAATCAGGGATTTGCTTAAGGGAAGAACGAGTTTTGTAATTGCGCACAGGCTTTCTACAATCCAAAACGCCGACCGCATTTTTGTAATTGATGACGGCGGCATTGTGGAAAGCGGAAGCCCTGCAGACCTTATGGCAAAAAAAGGCGCGTATTACAAACTGCGTCAGGCGCAGTTCGCATAGTGTATTATTCGCTGACGAGGACTTTTTCTATTTCGGCAATGTACATGGTGTGCCAGTCATTGTCGGAATAGCACTCGGTTACGATGTTTTTCGCCTTGTCTGCAAAGCAGTCTGCGTTCATTTGCTGTACGTACAGTTTGCGGCATACAAGCACAAGACGCGATTCGGCAAAATACGGAACACTGTCTGCGTGTTCAACTGTAAGACCTGTTTTTGCAACTTTGTCTTCTGTGCGACCGGAAGCTTTGCCGCAGTAGCCCAGTTGCGACCGGAACTTTTCCGGCAGAACGCACAGGCTGAAGCGGTCGCCGCTGTCCACCAGTTCTTTTGTATAGCGTGATTTGCGTATATAAACGGTTGCAACGGATTTGCCCCACAAAATGCCAAGACCGCCCCAGGAGGCTGTCATCATGTTGACTTGTTTGTCTTTTTCGGCGGTGATAAGCATCCAGTCTTTGCCGATAAGCTTGAAAGTATTGTCCGCCAATTCTTCAGGTTTAATTTCTTTCATATAGAGGGTATTATAACACAGAAACGAGAAACGTCCATAATTCCATAACAGCGGGAAGAAAATATAATCATTCAATTAATGCATACAAATATGCAAGTTATGTTCTATCAGTAGTAGTATGATATAATCTGTAAAGACATTTTACGGGGGTTGTATGGCAGATTTATCACACAGAAAGGCAAAAGCAAAAGTTCAGATTATCGGCGCGGACGGCAAGCCCGCAGTAAATACCGCGGTAACAATAAATCAGACAAATCACGAATTCCTTTTTGGCTGCGGGGCATTTGAATCGCTTCCATACACAAGCGGTCCTGTTGTACACAATGGAACAGGCGCATTATCTTCCGAAAAGGGAGCAGGATTTGACCGTGCGACTATGGAAGACCGCATGACAAAGTGGCTCAATCTTTTTAACTACGGTACTCTGCCGTTTTACTGGGGCGGCTTTGAGCCTGAAGAAGGCAAACCGCATACAGAACAGCTTATGAATGCGGCAACTTTTCTCAAAAGCAAAAATGTTAAGGTAAAAGGTCATCCGCTTTGCTGGCATACAGGCTGTGTCGACTGGCTCATGAACTACGACAACGCGACAATCCTTAAAAAGCAGATTGAACGCATTCACCGTGATGTAGGTAATTTTAAGGGTGTTATAGATATGTGGGATGTTATAAACGAAGTTGTTATCATGCCGATTTACGACAAGTACGACAACGCAATTACACGTATCTGCAAGGAAAAAGGCCGCGTAGCCCTTGTACGCGAAGTTTTTAAGGCCGCTTACGAGACAAACCCCAACGGTACCTTCCTTATCAATGACTTTAATCTGTCAACAAACTACGAAATCCTCATTGACGGCTGTCTGAACTCTGATGTTCCGATTAACACAATCGGATTGCAGTCTCACCAGCATCAGGGTGTCTGGGGAAAAGAAAAGCAGGAAGAAATCTTGAGCCGGTTTGAACACTTCGGGCTTCCAATTCATTTTACGGAAAACACGATTGTTGCAGGTCCTCTTGTTGCTCCCGAAATTACCGATTTACAGGATGCGCACTACGAGGACGATGCGGCTACACCCGAACTGGAAGAAAAGCAGGCTGACGATTTGGAACAGATGTACCGCAATATGTTTGAAAACCATCCTCTTGTTACGGCAATTACAAACTGGGATTACGGTGATGGTGCATGGCTTAATGCGCCGAGCGGTGTTATCCGCAGAGACGGCTCTCTAAAGCCCTCATACCAAAGGCTTTACAAGCTCATAAAAGAAGAATGGCATACAAAGCTTGAATGTAAAACCGACGCGAACGGCTTTGTTGAGATGGAAGGCTTTAAGGGAACATACGAGATTACGTCCGCAAATGGAAACGGCACTTTTGTGCTTTCCTCTGGAACACCGTCAGTTAAAGCAGAACTCAAGTAGAACGCTCTGCAAAAACTGACTGTTATTCACTGTGATGTCTAGAACGTTATAGTAACCGGATTGTCGTATTTTTCACGGAAGTAATATGTTACTTTACGCGCCTGCGGTTCAAAGACTGCGCTCCATACGGAAAGTTCGTTTTCCCAGCCGAATTGCCCTGCGCGAACAGATTGCAGCGCATCTCGTGTTTCATCACCGGTAAGCTTCCAGCCGGATTTTTCGCCTGTTGCCTGCAGGGTGTTGAATCTTGTATGCGAGTTTTCGGTTTCGGGGTTTGCTGTATCTTTTTTGGGGCTGTCTGTAATATAGTGGTTTGTAAGAACCGGACTTTCGGTTACGTACATTTTGTTATCCACCCACTCAACCGCAACTGATTTTCCGGTATTGTCGGCAATCGCAAAATGGTGCGCATAACCGATTACCGAGTACATGTCGTATTTATCAAGCAGTTCAAGTGCTTCGTCTACGCTGGCGGCGTGGTCAAGCACAAGTCTGATTGCGGCGGTTGTTGTAACCGAGGCATTCCCGCGGTTTTGTGCGGTTGTTTCATCTTTGCCTGCAATAAGGTCGGCAATGTAAACACCTTTTTCGTTCATGCCGTCCATCGGAACATAAATTGCGGCAAGAGCTGCGGCATCCGCCGGAAACTTGTGCGTGGGTTCCCAGTCCGCATTTATGCCCAAATGTTCAAGACAGCACGTAGAAATGGATTCGTAGCCGTTGTCCGGTTTTGTGTGAGTAACGAGAACTGCGCAGGTTTTCCAGTCGTAGTTGCGCCCAAAAATCATTCCGCCGCATTCACCGCCGTTGTGTGCCGCAATGGATGCACAGCCGAAAGTTTTCATTGTGATGTTTACCGCTGAATCAGACTTTTTTTTGGATGAAGTCCATTTGCCTTTTTTAAGCTTGTCGGTAATGAACGCGCTCATTTCGTCGTTGGATTTTCCGCCGCCTTTTGCAATATATTCGTCAAAGCAGTAGTTGCCTTCAAAATCAAGAAAATAAACACCCTCATCAATCTTTTGTATGGATTTTACTGCATTCGCCTGTGCAACATAAGGTAAAACAAAACTAAATCCCATAATAATACAACCTCCAAGAATCAAACTTACTAATTTCATGCTGCCTGCCTCCAAATCTTTTATGATTGGAGTTTACGACAAGCTGTTCCCACCCGCAATACCGAATTCGGTATGATGCATTTAGGGCAGGGTAAAATGTGACTTTTGCGGGTCAAATGAATTCCATTAGTTTTCTTTTTTTGTTGCCAGATATTTAAAGCCTGTGTAGGGCAGCCATTTGCCCGTAGTGTCAAAGGTGAATGTTTCGTTCATTCCACAGTGGAACATTGTGTGCCGGTATTGTCCAAGGATAAGAGCAAGTTTTGTGTGCGGGCAGTTTTCCGGTTTTTCCGAAAGTTCATCGTCAGTCAGGTTTTCAATATACGACATGACTTTCTGCTTTACATAAGCAAGGTAGGCGGCGAGCGTTTCACGCGGAATCACAAAGCCGTCATCGGGAATGTAACCGTCGCGGGATTCAGAAATAATGCTGTAGTTTTCGTCAATTCCGCCCGCCGCTTTTGCGTTGTAAGTGTAGTTGTAAGGATTTATAAAGTATTTGTCTGCCGAATGAATCATGTGAAAAAGATAGCGCGAATTATTTACGTTTTCAAAAAGACTTTCAAGTTCTGCGCCGTTAATCTGGTCTTCAATGTTCTTAAAAAGAATTTGTGTTTGTTCCGCGATTATGTTCACAAGAATTTTTCTGCTTTCTTCCATATAGTTGCTCCTTGAATATATTGATTCTAATGAAAAAGCGGATATTTGTATATTTATTTACATGCAGAATGCCGGTATAATTATCCAATATGAAAGAATTCATAAGGAACTTTTTGGTTGGACTTGCACTTGTAGCGGCAGGAATTGGTATGATTGAAACGCCTTTTT
>JAEEQG010000006.1 GCA_016285185.1 Spirochaetota bacterium | reverse complement strand
TTCCTTTTATAACAATTATGACTTGAATTTATAAAAAAAATAAGTAATAATCAAAGAAAGTTTGGGGGTGTAGCTCACCTGGCTAGAGCGTTTGAATGGCATTCAAAAGGTAGTCGGTTCAAGTCCGATCATCTCCATAAAAAAAAGGCTGTCCAAAAAGTTCAAAATCACACGATTGTACTTTTTAGACAGCCCTTTTATATTTTAAACCAAAACAGCCTTTGTAGACGGTATTTGATCAGGAACACGCCCGTCAATCGCAACAGCGGCACGAATCGCTTTTGCCGCTGCCTTGAACAAGCCTTCCATCTTGTGGTGGTCGCTCCTGCCCCGCAATGTGTCCAAATGCAGATTACATTTTGCCGTACTTACAAAACCCTGCCAAAAGTCTTCAAACGTGTCCGTCTGGAACGAAGTAACCGCATGCAATTTTGTCGCTTCACAGCACAGCGGTAAACCCTTTAGGCGGGCGTTGCAAACCAAATAGCTCCTGCCGCCAAAGTCAACCGCCGCACGGCACAAGGATTCGTCCATCGGGTAGATAAAATAACCTGCACGGAAAATTCCCGCACGGTTACCAAGCGCCTTGTCAAACGCGGCACCAAGAACAATTCCGGTATCTTCTATTAAATGATGCTGGTCTACATCCAAATCGCCTTTCAGAGAACCTTCCAAATCAAACAAACCGTGCTTGCAGAAAGCAGACAGCATGTGATTAAAAAAGCCAATCGGGCAGTCAACGGAGCATTTGCCTGTTCCGTCAAGGTTCAGTGTAAGCGTTATGTCCGTTTCCGCTGTTTTTCTGGAAACGGTAGCAATTCTGGATGCAGTTACATTTTTCATTCCGAAACCATCCTCAAATCATATTCAAGAATATCGGTTGCGCCCAAACTCTTTAACTTGGGCAGCAGATTTGGTACTTCTGATTTTTTAACAACAGTCTTAATCGCATAACCGTCATCACCGTACAACGGAGAAACTGTAGGAGAACGCATTGCGGGAACACCTTTTACCAAGCCTTCGAACTTGGCTTTTGGAACGTTCATCTCAAGCATAACACGGTCGCTTGCGCTCAGCACGGCCGAAAACAGCATCTTGAGTTCAAGTATTTTCTGTTTTTTCTGCGGGTCAGCCATAGCCGCCTTTGAAGCAAACATACGGGTTGAACTTGTCATAAGCGTATCAACAATCCGCAAGCCGTTTTCAATAAGCGTTCTACCTGTTGCACTGTTATCTACTATCATATCCGCATCATCCGGCGGAAAAACTTCCGTTGCACCGTAAGTTCTCACGATAATGTGCGAAATATTCTTTTTGGTAAGCCATTTTTCGGCAATCTTCTCGTATTCAGTCGCGACAATCATTCTCTTGTTCATCAGCGCTTTGTCGTCAATCTCATTCGGAACAGCGGCAACAATGCGGACAGGGTCAAAGCCCAAATCCATAATTTCTTCTACGTCAGCTCCGGTTTCTTCTATCCAGTCGCGGCCGGTAAAGCCCACATCATGCGCACCAAGTTCCAAAAGCTTGCCGATGTTCTGCGGCTTCATAACTTTTGCTTCCAAATCATCCTGATTAACGATAGGACGGTATGCGCGGTCCGGCAGTTTTATGCTGATTCCTGCTCCTGCAAAAAGTGATATAACGTTATCAAATATTCTTCCCTTAGGCAGTAATATCTTAAGTTTTTCCATAAAAATCCTATTCCTCCAAAAGTGCAGGTGTTTTTATTTTTGCACAAAATCCATTATTTTACAACAGACAAATCTTACTGCGGCAATGTAAGGTCGCCTTCTTTTATCCAGCCGATTTTTCGGAGAATCTGCGCAAAAATCCAGCTCAGCACAGCAGGAAAGATAAAGCAAATACAAATGAGCCCAATCCATTCAAACGCGCCCGGATTGATTGCCGTACAGCCGTGAGCAATAGCCGCTTCCGACGGTGCATACCAGCCGGTAACAACACCAATCTGACCTACAAGTCCGCATGTTCCCATACCGGAAGAAACAGCCGCACCGTTCATTTCCATTTTAAAAAGACAGGTTGCAAGCGGTCCTGTTATGAGTGATGCAAGCGTAGGAGGGATCCATATTTTAACATTCTTTATTATGTTAGGCATTTGCAGCATGGAAGTACCCAAACCC
>JAEEQG010000083.1 GCA_016285185.1 Spirochaetota bacterium | reverse complement strand
TCCTGCCGAGGTCTATGCCTTCAAGTTTTGACAGTTCTTCGTAGTAAGCAACTTTTGCCTCAAGGTACTTGATCTGCTTTCGGAGATCGGCTTCAGTTTCATGTTCGTTTTTCTTCACTGATATCAGTTCCGGCCACATAATATATGGCAGGCCTCCATCAAGAAGTTTAGCATATTCCTTTACATTTTTCTCTATGCGTTCTTCCTGTCCTTTTATGACACCAACCGTATTTAAGTTAAGACCGGTTTCCTTTGCTGCACTTCTGTATGACAGTCTATTGTCTTTCAGAAGTATGAGAAGTTTTACTTTCTTCTCGATTTCAATGTTTTCCATGGTTGCCCCATATATGGTGTACCTGTTGTCATTCGGATTCTGTTAAAACTGTGTCATTTTCGGGTGCAGATCACTTTTCTTAAGCATTTTTAATAATCTTTTAATTCTTATTTCAGTAATTTTAGAATTATTGTTGTGTTTGATAAGTATAAATGTCCTTTGGGACTGTACAAGGAGGCAAACATTATGAAAACAAAAAATCAGCCCTAAAGTAAATTATGACCGTTTTTCTTTAGGGCAACAACAAGAATACGGTCAACCCAAAAAACCGTGGAGAGCGGTTTATGTACTTTTTTTTATATTGCACAAAGGAGAGAATAACAATGAGTAATACAACTGTAATCAATTACAAAGATTCAGACGGAACAGGGACAATCACCCTTATTGAAAATCCATTCAAATCAGGCGGCAAATACTACGCAAGGTTTGACCGTACAACCGTTAACATCGACCATCTTATAGCCCGCATCCAAAAAAAGGAAGTTGGAACCAACGCTATCATGGCAAAACACATGGCGTCACTGTTCAAAGCCGAGATTCTCGAAGCATTGGGCAGGGGTGAGGCTGTAAATGTTTTGGATTTGGGAACTCTTTATATTACCTCAAACGGTCTTGTAAAGGGTGACACTCCCGAAACAGCCAGCATTCCGGGCTTTAAGGTAAAATTCACCTGCTCAAAACTGACCAATGAGGCGGTTACCAAACTCGGCATAAAAAAGGTTGTCATGGCTACAACAGGTCCTATCATCGGAATGATGACTGATTTGTTCACTGGTCTTTCAGAAAGAACCTTTACCGCCGGAAAACCGATGCGTATTGAAGGAACCCGTCTTACAATCAGCGGTGAAGAAGGCGGAATCTTTTTTGCGCCGCTTGACGAGGCAGAAAATCCTGTATCCGATGAAACCCAATGGATAAAAGTGGAAGAAAACCAAATAATCCGGAACCGTTCAAAGATGTTGGAATTCTTTTTGCCGGAGTCCCTTGTTGTTGGAACAACTTACCGTATTGTACTCAAAACAAACTACACCGGTAAACAGCAGAAAAAGACCTATTCAAAAACTATAAGCCCTATGGTTACAATAGTGGATGAATAGTTTAGTTTAAAACCCCCGCCAGCCTGATTAACCTCAGGCTGGCTTTTCTTCATCGCACCTGAAAGCATAACTTATTATATAACACATACAGCATTATTATTAAGTGAGCGGGACGTAGAAAAAAAATGTGGAAGGGCCCCTATGGGAAGGCTTCCACATTTTTTTCGTTACTGGGACCCGCTCACTGTAGTATTAAAGCAGTTTTGCGCCTCCTAATTCTGCGAGAGCTGTCGGGCTATTTGGAACAGGGTGCTTCGCTTCGCTCTCAAAGATGATAAGAATATTTTCTTGTTAATTCCACATTTTCGTGTTATCGTTTTATTGGACGATTATGTTCCTTTTTTGCAACATCCATTTACCGGGAGATCTTTGAAGAATATGACAATTTCAAAAATAACAGAATCACTTGAAGCACAAGTTATCTGCAATGAAAATCTTGTTCACACGGAAATTGTTTCCGCATGCGGTTCCGACCTTATGAGCGACGTTATGGCATTCGTTAAGGACCAGGTTTTGCTCCTGACAGGGCTTATCAACGTTCAGGTCATCAGAACCGCAAATCTTATGGATATACAAGCCATCTGCTTTGTACGCGGCAAACAGCCTACCGCGGAAATGATCGAGATGGCGGAAGAAATGGGGATTGTTTTGCTTTCAACAAAACTTCCGATGTTCATTGCCTGCGGAAAACTTTACGAAGCAGGTCTTGTAGGCAGCGGAGTGCGGAAGATTTAATGCATCTCCATTATCTGGTTCCCGGAGATGATTTTTC
>JAEEQG010000082.1 GCA_016285185.1 Spirochaetota bacterium | reverse complement strand
GGATCAGGTACATATTTTTCGGTTTTACAGGCGGAAAGCACAAATAATATGAGTACAAGCGCAATAAGCCCTGAAAATTTGTAAATTCTCTTCATATATATAAACTATACATAAGAAAAGAGCGTATTGCAAGTTATTTGTGAGCTTAGAGAACAAACTCGAATTTATCAGACCGCAGAGTGAACGCAGTTTCCTTTGAGCATAGGAAGAATGCAGGTTTTGCAGTATGCGAGCAGTGTATCAAATGTTGGCTTTGAAGAAGAACGTTTTTTTGTTTCTTTTACTGCCGCCGCAAACTGTTTTTGTGTATATGCGGTTGAAGTTATGCGGTTTTCACTGTCTTTCTGGTATACAATTGCCGCAATATCAGTACCTGTAATTCCGCCTACTGTTCCCAGTCTGAGTGAAGGATCGGTTTTTAGTATGCTGTTGTCAGCCATCTCAAAGATGGTTGTTGTGTTTACTGAAGAAATAAGGTTGAGCTTGTCACGTCTGATAAATACAGCTTCCGGGTTTTCTTTTTTTAAGATTTCGGTAACTTCTTCTTCCGTCAAATCATATTTGAGAAGAACTGCAACAGCGCCCATTGCCGTTATTGCAAGGAATGTAACTATTGACTGCGGATTTGCTTCCGCAAAAACTGCAACTTTGCTTGCCTTTGAAATCCCGTTACGCTTCATCTGCTGCATAGTGCGCGAAATATCCCAGAGTAAATCCGTGTAGGTTATTTTTTTACCGTTGTCCAAATCCATCGCGGGCTTGTTTGCGAATCTTTTTTTACAGTCTTTAAGAATTGATGGTATTGTAAGAATGTTTTTCATGTTCCGCCCCTTTTTTTTCAAATTTACTCTGTTCTATATGACACAGGAACAGAAAAAAAGTTGCAAAAAAAATAAAAAAAATATTGTATTATTGTTCTAATACAGTTGACAGATTTTTACTCTTGGTTGTATTATTGTATTATAAATCTAATACAATAATACAAGGAGCGGTATGAACTATAAATTTACATCAGACAAGCCCATTTACGTTCAGCTTGTAGATTTGTTCAAGATTGGCATCCTTTCGGGTGAGCTTGCGCTTGGAAGCAAACTTGATTCTGTAAGGGAACTTGCTGTTGATGCAAAAGTTAATCCCAACACAATGCAAAAGGCGCTTTCGGAACTGGAAAAGCTTGGTCTTGTTCGCACAGAAAGGACAAGCGGCAGGTTTATTACGGACGACAGCGGAAAAATAGCTGTAATGCGGAAAGAACTGGCTGAATCTGAAATTGGCGGTTTTCTTGAAAAGATGAAGACACTCGGCTTTTCTAACGCTGAGGTTGTCAGTCTTATTTCGGAATTAAAAGAGGGAGAATTATGAACAGCGTACTGGAATTTAATAACGTTACAAAACGGTATGGCTCAAAGGTTGCTTTGGACAACATAAACATGTCTTTACCTGCCGGTTCAATAATCGGTCTTTTGGGACCAAACGGCAGCGGAAAAACAACGCTGTTAAAGCTTGCCGCAGGTCTTCTTACGGTTGACGAAGGTTCCGTATTTGCGTGCGGACAAAAACCCGGCTTTGTTTCAAAAGAGCTTGTTGCATACCAGCCTGACAGAGTGTATCTTAACGACTGGATGCGTGTATCTGATCTTGTAAGCATGTTTGCCGATTTTTACGGTACTTTTAACCGCAGCAAGGCTGATGCAATGCTGGCGGATTTAAAGATAGACCCTAAGGAAAAACTCAAGTCGCTTTCCAAAGGCACAAAAGAAAAGGTTCAACTTATTCTCACCATGAGCAGGGATGTGGCGCTTTATCTTTTGGATGAACCGATTGGCGGTGTAGACCCTGCCGCAAGAGATTATATTCTATCAACAATTCTTTCAAATTACACGGACAAGGCATCGGTGCTGATTTCCACGCATTTGATAACTGATGTTGAACCGGTTCTTGGTCATGTGGTCTTTCTTAAGGAAGGACAAATAGTACGGCACGGAAGTGTGGATGAAATACGCGAAGCGGAAGGAAAATCCATTGACGAGCTTTTCAGGGAGGAATTCAGATGTTAGAAAAAAACAATTCTTTTTCACGAACAGGCAAATTGTTAAAATACGAGCTTTTGTGCTCATCACAGGTTCTGCTGCCAATATACGGAATTCTCCTTTTGGTTTCGGTTATTGCGTATTTTGAACAGGGAATCAGCGGTTCATTCAATACAGGAATCATGAACAACATTGAGTCTCTGCTGGTTCTTGTTTATACCGGTGTTTTTATTGCAGCGTCAGTACTTACTGTTATGCACCTTATAAGCCGTTTTAAAAAGACCATGTTCAGCGACGAAGCTTATCTTACAATGTCTTTGCCCGTAACGGTCAACAATCATCTTGTTTCTAAGCTTGTAAGCGCTTTGCTTTGGGGTACTTTGTGCATTATTGTTGCTTCTCTGTCGTTCTTTCTTCTTTTTATCCGCTATATAAATGAAACAGATTTCATGGAGATTCTTTTAAACATTTTTCCGTCAATTATGAAAGAATTGGAAATTTCTTCTGTGCCGGGATTTTTGTTTGCTCTTTTTGTCTGTTACATTACTGCTTTGGTTGAATTTGTTCTTTGGATTTACTGCATAATGTCAGTCGGACATCTTTTTAAGAATCACAGGCGTATTGCTCAGGTCCTTGCGGCTGTAGTAATTATGGTTGTTTCAAATAATGTTACGCAGGTAATATTCAAGCAGCTGATTAGTAATCTGGATAAATGGGATGGAAGTGTTGAATCCGCTTTTTACATACTGGTAGGTATATTTGTTCTTTGCAACATTGTTTTTTCAGCTGTGTATTTTGCGGTTTCGTCTTTTATTCTGTCGCGCAAGCTGAATCTGGAATAGGAATTTCGTAAAAAAAATGAAAAGCCTGGTTGCGTTGTGATCAGGCTTTTTTTTCGAGTGTACCGAGTCTTGTTGTATTCAATCATGTACTTTTTGCTTGCCTATTGCCACAAATACCTATACAATATGCGCATGAAATTTCCGTTTTTATGCGCTTTTTTTATGAGTGCCGCTTTTCTTGCCGCGCAGAATTCCGGCTTGGCAATGCCATCGGTAAGTGCGCCGCAAATGCCTTCAGTTTCGGATTTCCCTCAGCTTTCGTCTTCCGCATCTCCGCAAACATCCGCAACAACTCAAAATACTGCAACAACTACTGCTGACACAAGCAGAAAAAAGGTAACCGCCGCAAACCTCGCAACACTTTCGGCCTCGCTGCTTTCCGGCACAAATACCGGAAATTCTTCCAGTGATTTAATCTCTTCATTGCTCGGAAACACAACACAGCAGAGCCTTTCCGGCACAAATACCGCTACAAACGTTATTCTGGAACAAATTCTTGAAAAACTCGACAAGCTGGATAATCTTGCCCCTGCTGTTACAGATTCACGAACTGAGACTGCAGCTGAAAAAACTCAGCCTGTAAAGCAGACAGGTGCAAAGATTCTGCGTTGTTCTGCAAACGGCTACAACATTCTTGAAACATGCAGAACCGTTTTTTCGTCTTCCAAATCTACTGACGGCAGCTTTTTAATCACAGGTGACAGAAAATATCTTTCAAACTACAAAACACGCGATGAAACTTTCTACTTCTTTTTTCGCCGGCTTTCTCCCGATACATACGAACTTGCCTCTTCGGTTCTTCAGGATTATGAAAACACATACTCGTTCATGTACCAGCTGAGCAAAAAAACACCGTTAAAAGTAAACGTTGTCGGCAATTTAATCTCGCTCAAAATATCCGAACCCGACTGGAAATTTGATTTGCTGATTGACATTGCGGACCTAAAATGAAATCAAGAAAAACCGTTATTTTGCCGATATTTAAGGCACAAATGAAAAATCTTATTCGCATATTGTATCTTTTTGTTCCGGCACTTATTTTGTCAGTGCTGTTAATTATGTCCAATATTCAGACATTGTTTGCTTCTTCTTCGCAGGACAGTCTTGTGCAGAATGAGTTTATTGAGCTTGAAGAAAGTCTTGAACACTTTGCTGTTTTAGGAGATATTCAGGGACCGTGCTTACCGAATGTAATTACAGACGAGACGGATGACCCCATAATTAAAAATGCCCAGTTGAATTATACCCCGCTTTTGAATAATGATATTATTGCCTTTTACGGACATCCTAACTCACCTTCTATGGGAATAATCGGACAACATCCTCTTGTAGACCTCGAGCCGCTTCTCAACGATTTTGCGGCGGAATATGATAAGGCAAACGGTGACCGCGGTGTTATTCCCGCCTTGTATTTGATTTACGGTACATGTTGGCCTGAAGGTGAAATAGGTTATCTGAATGACGAAATACTTAAACGATATATAGAATTTGCTCAGGAACGCGGCTGGCTGGTTTTTCTTGATCATCAGATAGGCAAGTATACAGTAGAATATTCCGTAAAACGGTTGCTGCCTTATCTTGTTTATCCTAATGTGCACCTTGCTCTTGACCCGGAATGGCGTACTACAAAGCCGATGAAAGAAATAGGTTCCGTTAAGGGCGAAGAATTGAACACTGCCCAGCAGATGATTCAGGATTATTTGATAGAAAACAATCTGCCCGAAAAACGTATGCTCGTATTCCACCAGTTTAAGCCCTGGATGGTAAGTAACCGCGGCGCCGTAAAAAGCAATTATGAGAAGGTTAACTTGATTCAGTGTGCGGACGGGTTTGGTACACCGTATCAAAAAATCAGTGCTTATAACGCAAATGCAGAGGCAACAAATATTCCGCTTAAGTCTTTTAAGGTTTTTTCCAAGCCCGTGATTGCAGGCGCCGGTTATGACCAGCCGATGATGACAGCGGAACAGGTTCTTGCACTTGAACCAAAACCCTGTCTTATTATGATGCAGTAGTCATGTTTGCGCCTGACGAAATAATCTTTGTGCCAACACAAAAATGCAATCTTAAATGTTCTCACTGTTATGTCCCCAATCAGCCGGTAAATTTACCGCTTGAAAAAGCCTCTGTCTTTCTTTGTGACGCTGTAAAAGACGGAATTGACAGGGTAGGGTTTTCGGGCGGCGAGCCTTTTTTGAATGTTGATTTTGTACTTACGCTTGTAAAAAAAGCCGTTTCGTTTGACTGTATATTTGACAGGATTATGACAAACGGCGTCTGGTGGCGTGACAAAGAGGAACTGACAAAGATTTTGCGGGCTTTGTACGATGCCGGTTATGACGGGCATATAGCCGTAAGCTTTGATGTGTACCACAATCAGGATGAGCGAAAAGTTGCAGACTTTATTGAAACCGCATATTCCGTATACCAAAATCGTGATTG
>JAEEQG010000081.1 GCA_016285185.1 Spirochaetota bacterium | reverse complement strand
GTCCAGTAAAAGTTCCGGCTTCATCAAACGGCCAAAAAATCAGCCATGGATGAGAGCGGTAAAAACCGGATGTGTCGTAGACCAATGTGTAAAAAATTCTTGCACCGGCGATTAAAAACAGTATTCCGCATGCAAAAAAGCTGAAAATATCGTCTTCGTTTGCTTTATAGTCTTTGGTATCAAGTGCGCCCTCTGCAACCTGTTTTTTAAATACAAAATAGGCGGTAGCAAACGCGAACACATACATAAGTCCGTACCAGCGCACTGCACTCAAAAACGGAATACCAGGAAATATTTCAGGATGAATCCATGAAGGATAGTTTATAAACAGTGACATAAAACCTCTTACAAAGAAAATCCCTGACGGTGGGCTTCGAGTATTTTTGTCTTGAGCATAAGATTTTCTTTTTTAAGCTGTGTTATCTCATACTGCTGCGTTTTTATAACTTCGGCAACATCGCTCAACGTCAAAGCACCTGTTCCAACCAAATCCTCGATATAAGACATTTTTGCCTCAAAATCGTTGGCAGCATCTTCTTCCGCGGCAGAAAAACTTGCTTCGCTTACCGACTCAAACTCATCAAATTTGAGGGTTTTTGAAGCAAGTACTTTTTCGGAGATTCTGTAAACAGCCTGAGCCAGAACAGACTGCGGCTTGTAGATGATAATCGGCAGCCTCGAAGAAAGCGCAATGTCCTGCAGTGCATCTCTGTATATTACGCCGATGTTTTCCAAATCCAACCCCAAATATTCTTTACATGAACGGCGGATTTTCTGCGCCTTTTCCAAGTCCTTGGGATCATCAATCATATTAAGAACAAGGCGCGGATGAAATTGCATCATCCTGCGGTTAAAAACTTCGGCACTGACAGGGTCAATCTCAGAAATAACTTCCGCAAGCTTAGGAATATAAAGCTTTTGCATGGAAGATGCATCATTTTTAAGTTTTTCCAGATAGGCGTAAGCTTTTGAGTTTTTTTTGAAAGAATTGTACATAAGGCGGAAAACCGCATTCTTTAGGAATAGATAACCGTTCAAAGTTGCCGTAACCGTTGGAGCTGTAACGATTATGCCTTGTGGAGAAAGAAGGAAAAAGTCAAGAATACTCAAATGAGTTCCTGCACCCAAATCTATAAGAAGATAATCGCATTCACAATGCTGGAGTTTTTTTATGAGAGCGTTTTTCTGCGTCGCCTTCATCGCAGTCAAGCCGGGAATTTCAGAATCACCGGGAATAAAATACAAATTTTCATAATCGGTTTTTACGAGGATTTCTTCAAAAGTGGAGTTTCCTGTAAGGAAAGTACCCAAACCCGCCTTGGGAGACTGATGTCCCAAAACCAGATGCAGATTTGAAGCTCCCAAATCCAAATCTACGAGAATAACCTTTTTGTTTGCTTTAGAAAGTGCTATAGCAAGATTTGCAGAAAGCAGACTTTTTCCAACCCCGCCCTTTCCGCTTGCTATCGGGATTATTTGCATACTTCACCACCCATTTTTAGTATGATTATTGACAGTATACCATCAATAAGAATAATTACCAATGAAAAAACAATTATTTTGAAAGATTTTACAATATCAAAAAACACGGATGTTTTTAACATAACAATATTTGAAACTGTAAAAACCATCAAACCTATAATTTGTACAAGCTTTACAAGACAATAAAGCTTTTTTATCAAATCAAAGTACTCTTTTTCCGTACACAAAAGCCATGCGATAAGAGGAACAATCACGAGCAGCGGTACAGCCGCATACCAGGAAACAGGCATTGCAGCAAGCTTTTCCATCGGCGGGAAAAGCAGGATAAAAACTAGTCTGAGTATTTCATAAAAGGGAAGAATACATAATATTTTTTTCATAAGCAAACTTTAAGAGAGGCTGGCAAAATCGTCAAGACCCCGCTTTTACATATCTAACAGATCTACCTTTTCCTATTTGACGGACAAGTCCTTTTTCTGTCATTGCAGAAAGCACTTTGACAGCAAGTGACTGTGAAATTCCAAGACGTTCCTGAACATTTTTACGTGTTACAAAACCGCTGCGAACAATCATCTGCAGTATTTCAGTTTCTCTGTGTATCTGGAAAGGCGAAACATCTTCAACGGAAGTTCCGTTTTTTGAAAACCAGTAATTAACATTTGGCAGAGTAAGCTTAAAAGCATTGTCCGAAACAGTAATTTCGGGAGAAATAAGTTTGTTCCCGGAATATCCTGCTTTTTGTGATAAAACATCGCCATAGCAGGAATAGATTCTCGGTAACCCGGAACCGTAGGCTTCTATAAGATGGAGCCGGTAGAAAACCTTTGACAGGTTAACGTTTCGTGCGGCTGAAACACCCAGCATAATGTCGTCACGACGTAAACCTTCAACAAGACCACCAACTGATATTATCTCCATTCTGTCACTGAAGAGATGAATCAAAATACTCGCACTTATGCTGTAATCCCTGTGAACAATAGCATTTAACAGTGATTCCCTGACGGCAGCAGCAGGATAATCCCGTGTATCAATTCTGTATAATCCCTCAAAGCTGGAATTGGTACAGTTATGGAAATCCAGCCATGAATATGTCTCATCAAGCTGTTTGAACAGAGAACCTGCAAATTCCCGTCGGTCTTTAAAAACAGAGGTATCCGTTCCTTCAAACGCGGCAACTTTTATCGTGTGCGTACACTGGTCAGAAAGCAACAGTCCGAGATTTGTGTATTGACCTTCTTCGGTTATTATGTTCAGACGCTTTTTGTCACGCTTTTCAAAAGTTATATTCCGGGAGGCAAACTGCCTTGTCAGTTCCGAAAATGAAAGTTTTTGATTGTGACTGCGCAGTTCTTCAAAACGCTCTCCGGTAGATTCCTTTGACATTTTGAAAATGGCGGCTTCCGAAGCAGGAACCGTTTCGGAGCCTTCCCTAACATAAACACCGGCAGAACGCAGTCCCTTACCGGACAAGTAATAGGGACGAGCATTGCCACGCTGGACTGTTATTTTTATTACGGGCTTGTCCTCAATTATTTCCGTTACGTAGGAAACAAACATGGTAATATCGGGCTTGATTGACTGCCTTATTGAACTTGAAAGCCGCAGCATTTCGCCGTCAACGTCTTCGATTCCCCTTACAGTTCCGTCATCATTCACACCCACGTAAATAATACCGCCGGCGGTATTAGCAAAGGCAACAACTTCTTTTTTTATTTCGTCGGTGAATTCACGCTTGAGTTCCAGGTTTGCACTTTCGGATATTATCATCTCTTTCCTTCTAATAAAATTCTAACATATTTCTGATATAAATCAAGTAAAATATTAGTAAATTACTATAAAATTAATAGCAGTTTTACCCAGATTTCTGTCAAATTCTTAATGGACTTTTATGTTCTGCTCTGCTATACTGAATTTATGGCGGTTTTAAACAAACGTGCAGCGGTAAAAAAGTTAAGGAATTTAGTTTTTTCACAAAAATCAGACCTGACCGTTTTCAGGACAAAAATAGAAAAACAGTTTACAAAGCTCGTCCTGCCCAATCAGGTGGACTGCCGGAACACGACGGTTCATGGTCTTACATGCGATATGCTTATTCCGCAGGTTTCTTCAAACAAGCGTATGATACTGTATATTCACGGCGGCTCTTTTATGGGCGGTTCAAGGCTGTCCTGGCGGAATTTTTGCGCCTCGCTTGCAAACGAAACTTCCTCCAGAGTTCTTGTCCCCGAATTCCGGCTTGCTCCGGAATACGCGTTTCCAGCAGCGCTTGAAGACGTTACGGCAGTTTACAAGAGGATGTGCGATCATCAGGTAGATATTTTCATAGCAGGCGACGGTTCAGGCGGAGCAATTGCACTTGCAGCAGCACTAAGCCTTCCAAAACAACTGCGTCATTTTTTTAAAGGCATGATTCTTTTTTCACCATGGGTCGATTTGTCTTTTACCAGCGGCAACTTTTCAGAAAAATCCACAGACCCCGTAAACAATGTTGATAACTTGCGCTATTGCGGTGCTTATTATACATATTCAGCAAACCTCGATAATCCTCTTGTTTCGCCATTGCAGGCAGCAAGCACACATTTCAGTGATTTCCCGCCGGTCTTTATTCAGGCAGGCAGTACAGAAGTAATTCTGCCCGGAATAAAAAAACTCGCTGATAAAATGAAGGAAGCCGGTGTTGACTGTACGTTGAAA
This sequence comes from Spirochaetota bacterium, assembly GCA_016285185.1. GTDB lineage: Bacteria > Spirochaetota > Spirochaetia > Treponematales > Treponemataceae > UBA1240. The sequence goes on along the minus strand of JAEEQG010000081.1, from coordinate 23,707 downwards.
ATTTGGGACGGTCTTTTTCATTTTTTCCAGTTTGTGGATGAGTATGTTCCTCAGGCACATCTTTCAATCGGAGAAGTGGGTCAGTTCGTAAAGAATATCAAAAACCAGGAAGACACCATGGAGTTTGACGGAGTAGGAGACTTATGGAGTTAGTTTCGCCAGCTGGAAACATAGAAAAGCTACGATACGCCTATGCATATGGAGCAGATGCTGCATACATCGGTCTTAAAAAGTTCTCACTCAGGGTAAAAGCGGATAATTTTTACGGTGAAGAATACAACGAAATAAAAGCCCTGAAACAAAAATATCCCGGCAAACGACTCTTTTGTGCTCTTAACATATCTTTTCACAATAAGGACATTGACAATTTTATCTCTGATATTGACTATTTCAAGCTCTACCCTTTTGACGCCTTTATCGTACAGGACGTAGGCATGATTCCTATTCTGCAAAAATACTTCCCGTCAACGGCACTTCATCTGAGCACACAGGCCAACTGCATAAATCGTGAAGCCGTAAAGCTTTACAAAAGTCTTGGATTAAAACGTGTTGTTCTTGGAAGGGAAGCTTCTCTGGCCGAAATACGTGAAATAAAAGACGCTGTTCCAGAAATGGAACTTGAAGTCTTTGGTCACGGAGCAATGTGTATTGCATATTCAGGCAGATGTCTTATGAGCGCATACCTCACAGCGCGAAGCGCAAACAGCGGACACTGCTCACACGCTTGTCGCTGGGAATACAAGCTGCTTGAGGAAAAGCAACGTCCGGGAGAATATTTTCCCGTTATTGAAGGCGATGATTACACCGCAATTCTTTCATCAAAAGACCTTTGCATGATAGATCATCTTGACGATATGAAAAAAGCCGGTGTTGACGCACTTAAAATTGAAGGCAGAATGAAAAGCCTTTATTACGTTGCGATTGTTACCCGCGCTTACCGTAAGGGAATTGACTGTCTTGAGGGTAAAATAACAAAAGATGAAGCGCAAAAATATGCCGATGAGCTGTACAACGCGGCACACAGAGAATTTGCCACAGGATTTTACTACAACCGGGAAGACGCCGACAAAACAACAACCGGCGAAAGTTCAAGCCGTTACGAGCTGATGGGAACAATCGGTGAAAAGCAGAATGACGAAAAAATTCTTGAACTTGCAAAAAAAACTGAACAGGAAGATAAACAGGCATTAGATGCAATGTATCCATCGGAAAAAGAAGCAGTCCTAAAAGCGCGGAAAGAAAAAAACGACATACGGATATATCCACAAAAAAAAGCGAACTTTCATTTTTACAAATATAATTCAATGAACAAACTCGATGCAGGAACAGAACTGGAATACGTAGGTGCTGATATTATTTCAATTAAAGACAACACATATCAGTTTGTAGATCCGGATACAGGGCTTGTTAAAAACTGGATAAGCCACGGTCACGAATGTTTGATATACACGGACAAACCGGTTGCTCCGGACTTTATCGTACGTATCAAGACTAGCTAAAGATACTCAACTTAACTTGGATTTTCATCAAGACGGACTTAATTGTGATACTTGATACTTCCGCAAAGGATATCGTAGAATAGGTTCTAATATGAATATTTTAAAAAAATTATATTGCAGGCTCTTTCAGGGGGTATTTCACATCGCAATCCCCATCCTGCCATACAGAGAACCTCTGATTCTTCATTCAATACAAGAACTTCCGGCAGAATTCAAAAAACAGAATATAACAAAAGTATTCCTTGTTACAGATTCAGTACTCAGAAAGCTTGCATGTGAACTTGAAGCACTGCTTCCTGTGGAAGGGATAGAATGTGTCGTTTATGATAAAACACTGCCAAACCCCACCGTATCAAATGTTGAAGAAGCTTATACCGCCTATAAAGCCTCGGGATGTCAAGCTATAATCGGATTTGGAGGCGGATCAACAATAGACTGTGCAAAAGCAGTTGGCGTACGAGTTGCCCGCCCTGACAAAAAACTTTCACAACTTAAAGGGATCCTCAAGGTTCATCATAAACTCCCGCTTTTAGCCGCGATTCCCACAACCGCAGGAACGGGCAGCGAAACAACCGTTGCAACAATCATCACGGATGACAAAACCCACTACAAATATCCCATAAGTGACTTTCCGCTTATTCCACGCATTGCCGTACTTGACCCCAAGGTTACATTCACCATGCCGGCAAACCTTACGGCAACAACAGGCATGGATGCTCTCACACACGCAATAGAAGCATTCATCGGCGGTTCAACCGTAAAAAAGTCGCGTAAATATGCAATCAAAGCGGTTCAACTCGTACTTTCAAATATAGAAAACGCCTATACAAATGGCTATGACGAAACTGCACGCAAAAACATGCTGATTGCCGCCAATCTCGCAGGCAATGCATTCTCGCTTTCGTACGTAGGTTATGTGCATGCAGTTGCCCATTCACTCGGCGGGGCATATAATATCCCGCACGGTCTCGCAAACTCCGTTCTACTGCCGATTGTGCTGAAACAATATGGCAGCAAAATATGGAAAAAGCTTAAAATTCTTGCAGTCGCAGGTGGTGTTGCCGATGAGGCGGATTCTGCACAAATTGCAACAGAAAAGTTCATTGCCGAAATTCTTCGGCTGAATAAGGCGATGGGGATACCGACCACATTAAAAAACATAAAAGTAGAAGATATTCCCGAACTTGCCCGGCGGGCTGACAAAGAAGCAAATCCTCTCTATCCTGTTCCGGTTCTCTGGAATGCGAAAGAACTTGAGCATTTTTATTATGAAGTAATGGACAAAGAAATTGATATGTCTAAACCCGGAATACAACTGATACTTGAAAAACAGCGAAAATTCTTTGCTACAGGCGCTACATTGCCATTAAACACAAGAATCGGCGCATTAAAAAGACTTTACCGGTATATCAAAGACCATCAGCAGGAAATATCTGCAGCACTAACGGCAGATTTAGGGAAAAGCACAGTAGAAGGCTTTATGTGTGAAGAAGGGCTCGTACTCAGTGAAATTACATACATGCTCAAACATATCCGCCGTTTTGCGCGCAACGAAAAAAAGATGACAGCCATTACTAATTTTGCAGCAAACTCTTACATCAAAAAATCGCCTTACGGTAATGTTCTCATTATGAGTCCGTGGAACTATCCGTTTTTACTCACAATTGAACCGCTTGTAGATGCAATTGCTGCCGGTAACACTGCGATTATAAAACCAAGCGCATATTCTCCCAACACAAGCAGTATTGTTGAAAAAGTGGTAAAGGCATGCTTTGTTCCCGAATACGTTGCTGTTGTAACAGGCGGCCGTGCCGAAAATCAAAACCTTCTGGAACAAAAATTTGACTATATTTTCTTTACCGGCAGCCAGAATGTAGGCCGCGAAGTCATGCGCAAGGCGGCGGAGCATCTTACACCTGTAACACTGGAACTTGGTGGTAAATCACCTTGTATAATAGATAAGACAGCAAACATTCCGCTTGCCGCCACCAGAATCGTATGGGGAAAGTTCCTTAACTGCGGACAAACCTGCGTTGCGCCGGACTACATTCTCTGTCAAGAATCCGTAAAAGACGAATTAATAGCAGAGCTCAAAAAGCAGATTTCTGTACAATTCGGTTCAGAGCCTCTGTCAAATCCTGATTACGGAAAAATCATAAACAAGAAGCATTTTGACAGAATCTGCTCACTGCTCAACATACCAAAAGTTGTATACGGGGGCAGAACAAATTCCGCCATGCTCAAGATTGAACCGACTATAATGGACAACATCACATGGGATGATGATGTAATGGGGGAAGAGATTTTTGGACCGGTACTGCCGATTCTTACTTATAAAATAGAAGACGAAATTATCACAGCAGTAAACAGCCACGATAAACCTCTTGCCCTGTACATCTTTACAAATGACAAAAAACTCGTTAAAAAAATAACATCGGAATGTTCATTCGGCGGGGGCTGTATAAACGACACAATCATTCACCTTGCAACAAACAATCTTGGATTCGGCGGCGTAGGCGAAAGCGGCATGGGCGCATATCACGGCAAAACCGGCTTTGATGCATTCAGTCACAAAAAAAGCATTGTAGATAAAAAAACATGGATTGACCTTAATATGCGGTACCAACCGTACAACAAGTTTAAGGAATCTGTTCTGAGACTGCTTTTAAAATAGGTATGAGAAAATGATACAGGTTTTTGGCACAAATAAAAGTTTTGACTGCAAAGCAGCACAACGTTTTTTCAAGGAAAGGCGTCTACCATTTCAGTTTGTTGACCTTAAAGAAAAAGAAATGTCGCGCGGAGAATTTGATTCCGTTGTTACGGCAATCGCAAGGGCAGCCGGGTCCCGGGCAGACGCAGTTGAAAGTATGATGGATAAAAACGCAAAAGAGTACGCCGCCATCGCATACATCGATGACAGCCAAAAAGAAGCCAAACTTTTTGAAAACCAGATTACGCTTTTAAAACTACCGGTCTGTCGTAACGGGAAAACCGAAGCAACTGTCGGTATGCAGCAAAAAACCTGGGAAAAATGGGCACAATCCGCAAAAACCTGAACCCTATTTTTGCGCGTCTAAGGCTTGTTTCTCGGTATCCGTGTTATTATTGTATACTTCAAGAATTTTTATAAAACTCTCGTTCTCAAACAATGCATATATGCTTTTTGCCCAAATCGGAACAAATTCTTCATCCTGCCAATAGTCCAGTACAACATCAGGCGGGTTCACGATAATCAAACGGCTGTCTTTTGTATACTCCAGTCCCAAATCATTAAAAATACCTTCGGTAACAGTACCGGTTTCTAAATTGATAACAAAAAAACCATGCCAGCCCGTACCCGCTCCAAATTCAGCTATTCTATAAATACCGTTGAAATTCGGTTCCTCTTCGGCGTTTTTGCTTATAAGGGTACGATATGTTTTCTTTAAGTCGCTATCCAGCACAGGTTCAGCCCGCTTTCCATTCCATTGTTTTGCTGCCGGGAAATCTTCAAATCTTAAACTTATTGAATCGGATAATGTTTTATAATCGCTGATACTTAACATATTCTGCGAAAAACAAAACTGCATGCAAAAAAGTATCAGTAAAATTAAAAACAGCTTTTTCATAATTTATCTCCATCATTCAAAGCAGCACGGCGCTTTTTATCAAGATCAATCCACTCAGGCAACGAGAGCGGTGTGTAATCACTGAACATACAAAAGCAGTTTATCATATGACAGGGGATGTTATCTGTTACATCCTGAGCATTTGTTACAACAGTATTTCGGGTGATTGTCTGGAATTTGTTGACAAGTTGCTCATCGTAACTATTATGTACATGCCCGTACAACATATAAGTTCTATGAGAACCGTCCGGTTTTCGCAGATGCTGGTGATTGTAACAGAAAACCGGATAATGGCTTGCAATTACGGTATAATCATGATCGTCAAACTCGGCATATGGTTTTATCCATTCGAAGCGCTTCAAATTAATTCCTTCACGCTTTAACCACAAAGAATCATGATTTCCTTCTATTAAACATATTTTTCCTGATAAGCGGTTCAATACCCAGTTAACCTCATCAGCATCTTTTGTCCCGAAAAAATCACCAAGAACAATGACAGTATCACCGCCCTTAACCTTGGAATTCCATCGGTCAAGCATATAACGGTTCATCGATTTTACATCGGGGAAATCGCGTTTATCAAGTCTTTCGATGAGTGCATCGTGATAAAAATGCAAATCGGAAATATAAAGCTTCATACTCACATTATATATGATTTTTTACAAAAATTCGTATAATTTCTTAAATTTAATCGTAAAAAATCTAACTTTTTAAGCATAATTAACTTTTATTAATTATCATTACATAAAAGCTCAATAAAAAATTGAAAATTTTTTAATAAATTTACATATTTATTTTTGATTTTTTATGCCATATTATTTTTGATTAGAAAGGTTGGGGAATTACCGCGGCTAAAACGTAAGATAAAACAGGGAAATCTTGTTGCATATGCTGCGGAATAAAAAAAGCAACCATTAAATAACTGTTCCCTAAGGAGGAAAAAAATGAAAAAATTTTTAATCGTGCTCATGGCATTGGCAGTATTGGCAACAGGCGCATTTGCAAAAGCAAAGCAGGATTCAAGCCTTATCAAAGTTGGTATCGTAAACAACCCGCCGTCAGAATCAGGCTACCGTGCTGCTAACGTAAAAGACATGGAAGAAGTATTCTCAAAAGCAAACGGCTATTCAGCAAACGCATTCTACAGCCTTAAAAACGATGAACAGCTCAATGCTGCTTCACAGTTTATTACAGATGGTGTTGACTACCTTCTTATTTCTGCTGCTGCAACAGACGGATGGGACGGAGTTCTTTCAAGAGCAAAAGCTGCTGGTATCAAAGTATTCCTTTTTGACCGCATGATTAACGTAAGCGAAGACCTTTATGAATGTGCAGTTGTTTCTGACATGGCTGACGAAGGTAAAACAGCTGTAAATTGGCTTAAAGCACAGAAACTTCCTGTATACAATGTAATCCATATTCAGGGTGCTATGGGTTCAGATGCACAGATTGGCCGCACAGGCGCTCTTGACAAAGAATTTGCAGCTGGAACAATGAAGAAAGTTGTTCAGCAGACAGCTACATGGGACGAAGCAGAAGCTAAGAAAATCGTTGAATCAGTTATCAACTCAGGTGCAAAATTCAACGTTATTTATGCAGAAAACGATGGTATGGCAAAAGGTGCTGTAGCAGCTCTTGACGAAGCTGGTATTACACACGGTGTAAAGGGCGACGTTGTTGTTATGGGATTTGACTGCAACAAATGGGCTCTCCGCGAACTTAAAGCTGGTAACTGGAACTACGACGGACAGTGCTCACCATTCCAGGCTGCTCTTATTGATGGTTATATCAAAGGCGGCAAAGTTCCTGGAAAGAAAGTTATCAACGCTGAAAAAGGGTTCGACGCTAAAACAATCACAGACGCTGATATCAACAAATACGGTCTCGGTGACTAATAAAGGTTACTGCTAAAAACATAAACCGTTAATAGAATATGCGGTGTAAGATGTGTATTTCCCTGCATGTTTTACGCCGCATTTTTTTAATTAAAACAATTAAAAATGTCATTCCGAGCTTGCTTCGGAATCTCTGTGTGCAGATGCTGGACTAGGTTCAGCATGACTAAATTAAAACAGGTACATAAAATGAGTAATGATGTTATTTTGACCATGCGTGGAATTTCAAAGGAATTTCCGGGAGTTCGGGCTCTGCATAATGTGGATTTTACCCTTTGTAAAAACGAAATCCATGCATTAATGGGGGAAAATGGAGCTGGTAAATCAACACTGGTAAAGGTTCTTACAGGTGTTTATTCAAAAGATACCGGTGAAATAAAACTTGCCGGCAGAGACCAGGCAGTTCAGATTCACTCCCCCGAAGATGCCCAAAATTTGGGTATAAGTACTGTATATCAGGAAATTACGCTCTGCCCTAACCTTACCGTTGCCGAGAATATGTTCATCGGACGCGGTAAATATCATTTTATAAACTGGAAAGCCCAGGAAAAAAGAGCTGATGAGATATTACAAAAGTTGCACATTCCTGCAAAGGCAAATCAACAGCTTGGAACCTGTTCTCTTGCTATCCAGCAGATGGTTGCTATTGCACGTGCAGTTGATATGGACTGTAAAGTTCTTATTCTTGACGAACCTACATCTTCCCTTGACGAAAGAGAAGTTGAACTTCTTTTTACATTAATGAGAGATTTGAAATCTCACGGTGTAGGTATTATTTTTATTACTCACTTTCTTGATCAGGTATATGAAGTCTGCGACAAAATTACTGTTTTGCGTAACGGCGAACTTGTCGGAGAATACGAAATAAAAGATATGCCGAAAGTTGACCTTATTTCGGCTATGCTCGGAAAAGATCTTGAAGATATTTCAAAGCTCAAGGATGAGAAAAAAACTTTAGGTGAAAATGCCGAAACAGTTTACGAAGCTGAAAATCTATCGAGCGCTGAAGGTGTAAAGCCTTTCAATTTTAAGATTAAAAAAGGCGAAGTAAACGGCTTTACAGGACTTCTTGGTTCAGGAAGAAGCGAAAGTGTCCGTGCAATTTTTGCCGCTGACCGTGTAACAGGCGGAAAGATCAAAGTTAACGGATACAACGCTAAAATATCAAAGCCAAAAGATGCAATGAAAAACAGAATCGGTTATCTTCCTGAAGACCGCAAGGGCGACGGTATTATTGCAGACCTTTCAGTCCGCGAGAACATAATCCTTGCTCTTCAGGTTATGAAAGGCTTTTTTAAGCCGTTCTCAAGAACCGAAGCTGAAGCTTTTGCAGACGAATATATAAAGCTTCTTAAAATAAAGACAGCTTCAAAAGATACACCTATAAAAGCCCTTTCGGGTGGTAACCAGCAGAAAGTAATTCTTGCACGCTGGCTTTTGACTAATCCTCAGTATCTGATTCTTGACGAACCTACCCGCGGTATTGACGTTGGTACAAAGGTAGAAATTCAAAAGCAGGTATTAAAACTTGCAGAGCAGGGCGTAAGCGTTACCTTTATTTCTTCTGAGATTCAGGAAATGCTCACGGTTTGTTCAAGACTCATTGTCATGCGTGATCGCAACATTGTGGGCGAGCTTAAAGGCAACGAACTTAGTCAGGAAAAAATAATGCAGACAATTGCAGGAGGTAACAGCAACAATGTTTAATCTTCAAAAAATAAAAAAACTTACACAGTCACAGCTTGCAATTCCTCTGTTTGCACTGCTTATTCTTGTTATTTTCAACTTGATAAGGGATCCAAGCTTTTTTTCAATTGCAATTAAAAAGAATAATTTGGGTAACACGGTTCTTACAGGAAACCTTATAAGTATTTTGAACGGCGCTTCAGAACTTGTAATTCTTGCAATAGGAATGACACTTGTCACATCAGTAACAAAAGGTCAGGATATTTCAGTAGGTGCAGCGGCGGCAATAGCCGGAAGTGTATTTGTAAAAATACTGCGTGCAAACACCATCACACTGCCGATTATTCTTCTCGGTGTTTTGGTCGGATGCCTTGTTGCCATCGTATTCTGTCTTTTTAATGGTACTCTCATTGCAAAGTTCAACATTCAGCCTATGATTGCGTCACTGATTCTGTTCACAGCCGGACGTCCAATTGCTTATTGGATTAACGGCGGAGCAACTCCTAATGTTGAAAGTACTCTGTTGGGCTATCTCGGAGGATTTATTCCGGGTATACCAATACCAAGCCCTATCCTGATTGTTATTCTGTTTATCATTCTGATTAACCTGCTGCTAAAAAAGACAACACTCGGTCTTTATATACAGGCTGTAGGTATCAACGAAAAAGCTGCCAAACTCAACGGTATTGACCCTGTTTTTATGAAGATGATTGTTTTTGTAATACTCGGTGTTTGCGTTACAATGGCAGGTTCAATGAATGTTTGCCGAATCGGTCTGATTAACCACGAAACAATTCTTATTGATATCGAAATGGACGCGATTCTTGCAGTTGCAATCGGCGGTAACTCACTTGGTGGCGGAAAATTCAAACTTTCTGGTTCAATTATCGGCGCATACATTATTCAGGCTCTTACAATCACACTGTATGCAATGAAAGTTTCTTCTACAGCCGTAAAAGCATACAAAGCAATTGTTATCATAATTCTTGTTGTTATCGGCTCGCCGGTAGTAAAAAGCTGGTTCAAAAAAATCGGAGATTATTTTTCCGGAACACAGACAAAAGCGGGGGCTAAATAATTATGGCTAATACATTAAAAACAAAAAAAGACAAGCTGCCTCTTTCAAACACAACACTGCTTTTAACTATTACAATCTGCTCATTCTTTGCAATGTATCTTTTGGCTATGCTTATATGGGGTGGCGGTTTTCTTAATCCTCAGCAGTTTCTCGACCTTTTCAACAATAACGCTTATCTGATAGTCGTTGCATGCGGTCTTACAATAGTTATGATTGCAGGTGGAATCGACATTTCTGTAGGCGGTTCAATCGCACTTATTACAATGGCATCTGTTGTTTACATGAGAGATCATAACGGCGGAGTTCTGAGCGCGGCTCTCATAGCTCTTGGAATAGGCCTTGCAATGGGTCTTGTACAAGGAAGTCTTGTTGCATACCTCAAAATTCAGCCTTTTATCGTAACACTTGCAGGTATGTTCTTTACGCGTGGTATGACAACAATCGTAAGTAAAGAGCCGGTTACAGCAAAGAATGCGGCTTTCCTCGCAATTAAGGAAGCGCATTTGAATATCCCAGGAATCGGACGTTATGCCAAAAACGGTAATTTTATTCCGGCTTATATAGAAATAGGCGTAGTAATTGCCCTTGTTGTTGTTATTCTGCTTTGGGCAACACTCAAATGGACACGCTTCGGCCGTAACCTGTACGCAGTAGGCGGTAACAGTGAAAGCGCACTTATGCTCGGTATCAACGTTCAAAAGACACAGTTTTTTGCCTATGTTCTCTGCGGTCTTTTGGCAGGTATCGGCGGATTTGTTTATCTGCTTCACACAGGAGCAGGCAACGCCTCTAATGCGACTCAGGCTGAGATGCAGGCGATAGCATCGTCCATCATAGGCGGAACGCTGCTTTCGGGTGGTGTAGGTAGCGTTATAGGTACTTTGTTTGGTGTTATGTCTTTAAAGACTATAACAAATATTGTAGTAGCTTCCGGTTTGAGAGAACCATACTGGCAGAGTATTACAACGGGTTTGATGCTTTGTTTCTTTATCCTCCTGCAAAGCGTTATCCTTGCTTCCCGCAAGAAAAAGCTTGGAAACCAGGCGGGTTAGTCTTCGTCCAGACTAATCTGTGTAAAAAAATTGTCGTCTTGGCGTTACTCTTCAAGTTCCGTTCGGGCTTTTTGAGAATCGCCGGATGAAATAGTTCCTTTAAATTCACGGGGTGAAAGCCCCGTGTTTTTTTTGAATATGTAGCTAAAGTAGTGTGGGTCGCTGAAACCGCATTCGTAGGCGATGTCATAACCTTTCATATCTGTTTCACGGATAAGCCGTTTGGCATTTTCTATCCGCACATTCGTTAAATATTCTATAAATGTTGTCTTACATTCCTGTGAAAAAATCGTACTGAAATGATTTGGAGACAAACACACTACTTCCGCTACTGTTGTAAGCGTTGTGTTCTGGTCAGCATAGTTTTTGTCAATGTACTCTTTTGCTTTTAAGATTACGTCGCCGTATCTTCCAGTCATTTTGGAATCACGGAACTCCAACGCAAAATTTAATATACTTTTTACCTTTTGCTTAAAATTCTCTTCATCAAGAACGGCATCTTCAACAAAATTGCGCTGAACAATTTCGGGTTTTATTTCTTTTATATCACCGCCAAGACTTTCAACCAGCTTTGAAACCGCAAAAATCAAATCAACAAGCAGATAAGAGGCAAAAACCTGAAACTGTCCGGGATTTTTGCTGATAAGCTGCATAGATTCTTCAATAATGGCAGAAACTTCATTTTTACCGGCATATTTCAACCTGTCCACAAGAGGGTCGTTTTCCTTAAGTTCCAAAAGCTCTCTGCCATTAAGCTGTAAATCATCAGAACTGATTATACGGTTTTGATTACGATAATTGCTTATTTCGATAATTTTCTTTGCATCATCATAGGATTCCGGTAATAACGAAAGATGCTCCACGGTTTTTCCTATCGCAGTAATAACAGAGCAGTCCGAATTTGTTTTTACAATGTGTTCTATTGTTTCCGCCGTGCTGTAAACATTTTCTTCAAGTTCCTTTTTGGTATTACTTTTTACAATACAAACCATGCAATTTGTATGCAAAAAAAAGCATATAACTTGTTCCCAGCTTTCCGAATACGAATTCAAAAGTGAGCAAAGTTCCTGAAAAGACTTTGAATTTTCAGAATTCTTATCTATTTTACTAACAAAGATTTTATAATACCGAGCGATCAAATCTATATTCAGTTCCTGACTTTTCTGCATTACAACGCTCATATCCATAACGCCGTGAACAAGATCACTTAAAAACTCTTTTTGAACAAGACGTTCTTTTGTTTTCAATGCTTCTTTCATTTCCGTCATGTCAGAAAGTTGCTTACGCTCTTTGTCTATTTGCATTGCGGCTTTACGGAGGCTGGCGATTATCTCTTCTGCCGTAAATGGTTTTAGTAAATAATCATCTATACCAATTGAAATTGCTTTTTTAGCATATTCAAATTCATCATGTCCTGAAAGAATTATTATGCGTATCCAAGGCTGCATCTTTTTTACCATACGGGCAAGTTCAAGACCATCCATAAACGGCATTTTAATATCCGTAATAAGAATGTCCGGTTTTATATCCTGAATCATGGACAAAGCTATCTCACCATCAGCAGCTTCGCCTGCGAGCGAAAATTCCGTGTTATCCCAGTTTATTTTACTGCGAATACCTTCGCGGACTATAACTTCATCATCTACTATAAAAACTTTATACATTTTTTTACTACTCCAACGGAGTTTTTTCAGGAACAACAAAAAATACGTTTGCTCCTTTTCCGTATTCACTGCTGATATTAAGACTTACCCTGTCATTATAATACAGTTTAAGACGTTTGTTTACATTATACAATCCGTATATGGATTTTAATTTTTCAGGATCTCCACAGTCCGACAATTCATCAAGTACAGCTTTGAGGCGTTCAGGTGCAAAACCCATTCCGTTGTCTTCCACCGAAAAATAAATACTGCCGTCTTCCTGCATTTTTGCCGTTACAAGAAGCCTGCCCCTGCCGCGCTTGTTTTTTATTCCGTGATAAATTGCATTTTCTACCAGCGGCTGCAGGATGAGCTTAAGAACTTTCATATTCGCAAGCTTTTCGTCGAATATGATTTCGTAATCCAAAATATCCCTGTAGCGGATTTTTTGAATAGTAAGATAGCTTTTAACGTGTTCAATTTCCTGCTCAATAGGAATCCACTCATGCCCTTTGCTCAACGAAATACGGAAAAAGTTTGAAAAAGCCTTTGTTATTTCAATAATCTCTTCTTTGCGTTCGGATTCCGCAAGCCAAATGATTGTATCAAGTGTGTTGTATAAAAAGTGTGGTGTTATCTGTGCCTGCAAGGTTTTCATCTCGGCTTTCTGCAGATTCTGCTGCTCTTTTATATTTTCAGCAATAAGCTCCTGTATTTTTTCCGCCATTACGTTCAAGTTTTCAGAAAGGTGTTCAAGTTCAGGAACGTGGGTTTCTTCTATACGCGCATCTAACTGACCGGACGCAATGCTGAAAGAAAACGTTTCCATGTCCTGAATAGGTTTTCGGATTGAAAGCGAAACTTTTATTGAAGTAAAGACAGAAACGCCGAGAATAACAAGCAGAATAAGCAGCTGGATGCGGGTAAAAGTAAGCGATGTTTGCTTTATGCGCTCGTTCGTAATAGCACATACTTCTATTTCTGAAACAATAAAATCCTGCAGAATATCATAAAGTAATGATGCAACACCTCGCACTTCTTCAAGAATAACTTCGTTCTCGGAAACAGTTGCATTTTCTGCCATCTGTTCGCCGAGCATATCAACGTATTTTTCCAAAGTATTTACGGCACGGTTTGCAACTTCGAGCAACTGCATGTTTTTTTCAGTTTCAGTTGATTCCATCATCGTAGAAATGCCGCTATTTATCAATGTAAGTATCTGGTACTGGCGTCCTTCCTCAAAAGTTTTTTTACCGGCAACAATCTCCCATATTTCATTTGTTATATCGAATTTTACAATCTGATTCAGTCTGTTTGCGCGGCTAACATTCGTAATAATATGATCGTATCGCTTTGTATGCCTGGAGAAAAGCGAAATTGAATAAATAGCCGGAATTATCATCAATATAGCAATAAAAAGATATGACATTTGCAGCATAGTTTTTATGCTGAGCTTTTCCTGGTCAAATGGTTGTAATAATTGCATATTTGTCAGTAACCTCTTGGGGTAATTGCCGAAAGGTTGTCATATTCCGTAAATACTGTTTCGTCTACACTGGTTACACGCGGAATCTCATATTTGTTGTACACTGTTTTTACAAGATTCATAGTTTGCGGCCCAAGCTTGGGGTTGCATTCTACAACGCAGTTAATCTTTTTTTCTTTAAGTGCGTTTATTGCCTCCTGTTCCGCATCTACGGAAACAATTGTAACGTCTTTTCCGCTCCGGATTCGGTGTTCTTCAAGTACATCCAAAAAACCCAGCGTCATGCTGTCGTTGTGTGAAAAGATTATATCAATTGGCTGACCGTCTATCTGAAGTTTACCGTTTACTGACAAAATGCGCTCAACAATTTCTTTGCCCCTGGAACGCAGAAAATCACCTGATTCACTGTGAATAATTTTGAACCGCGAATCCTTATTTATTATCTCACGGAAACCCTCGTACCTGCCGTCAGCAGCCGAAGAACCATCAGTGCCCCGTATTTCCAGTATGTTAAGCGGCCGCTGTACCCGACTGAACTTTCGCTGCAAAAAACGTGCCGCTTTTCTTCCTTCTTCCGTATGATCTGAACCCAAATAACCGGCATAAAGGCTTTCGTCCGAGGTTCGGATAGACCTGTCTATTACAAGAACTGGGATACCGGCTTCTTTTGCTTCACGCAGCACATTATCCCAGCCGTCCTGAACAATCGGAACAAAAACTATCACATCAACTTGATAAACAATAAAAGAACGTATTGCCTTTATCTGGTTTTCCTGTTTTTGTTCAGCATTGGCGTAAACAAGTTGGATGTCCTCAACTGCAGCCGCTTCTTTCATGGACTGGGTGTTACAAGTTCGCCACGCACTTTCAGAACCGATTTGCGAAAAACCTACGATGATGGGAGTAATTTCTTTCTCTTCGGTCTGTATTCTTTTTTTGCAGCCGCAAAAAACAAACAAACCTGCAAGAACTATTAAACATAAAATACAACTTGCTTTTATTTTCATTTTTTACCTGTATAATTTTATTACTATAATATGAATAAAGCAAGTTATGTATAAAAAGTGAGAATTTATTCTGAAAAAACGGAAAAAGCGGAAGAACCTATGCCTATGTTCTTCCGCTGAAATCCAACTTTTTTAATAGCTAAAATCGATTGAGCCTACTGTATAGGAGCCTTTAACGGTATCAAGCTGTAGTGTAAGTACCTGCCGATTTTGGGATGGCTTACCAAAATCGGTATACACTTCTGCCTGAACGATGACCGGTTGCAGCAGTTTTTGACTTGAAGTTCCGTAATAATTTACCTCAATCTTGTATCTGCCTTCGGGAGCTTCCTTTATACAAAATTCTTCCGGTCCATAACCCTGGGTAAAATCTCTTGACAGTCTTCCTCCTTTTTCTGTCAGGTTATTGCCGTAGTAACACTTTTCACCCGAAGGATCTGTAACCCACAAGTCAATATCACAGTCATCCGTATTCCAGGTAAGAACAACCCGCATATCCACAGGAAAGTTTTGCATCAGCTTACTGTCGATTTGCCGTGTGCTAATATGTTTAGGATTTTGGGCAATAATAGCGTTCATATCATTAAGCGCAATCTGCTCTATACCATGAAAGCGTCCATCCCATTTACGGGTAACAATCTGATACAGTGTATCAACTGCCTTCTGGCTCTCGCCCGCATAGTTATAAGCCATAGCCAAATCCCTATAAAATTGTGGTATCTCGCCACGGATTTCCGTTAATTTTTTGAAAACCCCAACTGCTTCTTCATACATTCCGTATTCTGTAAGTTTGTTTCCCAACGCACGCAGAACATCGGAGTTTTCCAGTTCTAATTCTGCCAGATTTGATAAAATGCGGACAGCTTCTTCATTCAAATCTTCTGTCATAAAATAGTCCGCAGTATCCATATAAAAAGCCGGAGAATAACGGTACTGCTCTTTCAATTCAAGATATTTTCCGTACATATCTTTTGTTGCTGTTCTTTTTAGAACTGCCAGATAATCAACATTCGGTTCCCATGCCTGAAGTTTGATTGCAGATTTTTGTGAATCACCTGAACCATTCTTTGCATTTGTAACTGATGATTTAGCAGCAGAAAAAGAACGTAAAGGCATTGCAGCGTCTGCATTCCTTTCGACAGATAACACTGAATCTGTCCCCATTGCTGTTGTTTCCATAACATCTTCATAAACCATCATTCCCTGTTCAGTATTCACCATGGCTGGTACCGGCTGGCGTTTACGGGGTTTCTTTTCTTTCTTGAATTCATCTTTGTCAGTATTCCACCATTTTTTGAACGCTTCAAATTCTTTGTAAACAAAATCACTGATGCCGTTCTGGCTCGCAGTCTTTGGAGAATTTCTGACCAGAGCCGCATATTCGTCCTTTAACTCATCTGGTGGTGTTATTCCATAACGTACATAATCCGCAGCAGAATCCAAAACTATCAAAGAAGTGTCTTTTGTAACAATTCCATACCGTTTTGCGAGATCTGTAATTTCTGATTTGTTTCTGTCGTAAAAAACCGACAGTTCGCTGATTTTCTTTTGAGCCCAAAACCTCCTTATGTTTTCTGCAGCAATGCCGTTTACTGCAGAAATTTCAATTTTAATGACTTGTTTTACTTCTTTACCATATCCCAAAGAAGCAATTACTACCCCGTCTTTTTTCTTTAATATTCCGGACAGGGAGAAAACATCCGTAACTAAAGAACCTTCAGCAGGGTATACTTCTGTTATTCTTGAATGATCATATTCCAGCTTAATCAATCTCAAAGACTGTGTTTCAAGCAAATTAAGCGCATCTTCGTCTGTAACTGAAGACAAATCAACATAAGTACCGCCTGTTTTTTGTGCGACCATCTGTAAAAACGCATGATCGGCTGAAGCGGCAGAGTTTACTGCTATAACAGGAACCGAAGAAGATACTTCAAAACCTTCCATATTCTTCCAATTGCTGATTCCATCGGAGAACAGAATGATTTCATCCACTTTTGCAGAACTATTTGCCAATGACAGATTGTGCAGGTTTGTTCCGCCATCAAATTTAAACTCCTTAAGGAAAGCGCGTAATTTTGGAAATTCCGCTACATTAAATGTTTTTTCTGCATGAATCTCATTACTGAAAACTACAGCTGTAATCTTTAAAGCTTTTGCATCACGTGCATATTTTTCCAGCAGGTTCAATTCTCTTTCGATATCGCGCTTTTCAGCGGATGAAGAAACATCATATAACACTGTTATATGCTTGGGTAATGTTTTTTTGGACAGATTTACATTAACCGGAGTATAGTAATAAAAGTATGTTTCATTACCGACTGTTTCTGTGTAAACCGGGGTTTCAGCTGTACCGGAAGGCAACAGAACAGAGATAGCGCGGTCGAAGGTAAAATCTTTCTTTTCAAAATGAGCATCATAACCCGAATTCCATCCGTCGAAGTCTATAGTTGAAAACGGTTTTTCCGCAGAAGAATTCCAGTTTTCGGTCTGTTTGAAAACCTTTATGTCCAGCTTGAAGACATCAAGTTTTTCATTTGTGAGAGGTTGAAGAATATATGTACGTTTTCCGTTTTTGAACGAAACTTCCTGCTCGTAAGAAATTACAACCCTTCTACTACCTTTTGCAGGTATAGGATAAACACGGGTTTTAAAACTATTTGCCGCTGTCATTTCTACAAGACCAGGATCAATGTTGCGTCTTACAATTGATTCAAAAACCTGTCGGCCTTTTTCTTTTTCAACAACAACACCGTTACGGAGTTTTCCGTTTATATCAAGTGCAAAACCAGAAACAGTCTGACCATTCCCAAGAGGAAATTCAAATTCACCCTCAAGAACACGGTTTGTTTTATTCACAAAAACCATGTCAAATGTGGTCGTCGCTAAATTTCCGGTGACAGAAACATTTACTGCCAGTTCAGAAAGCCGCAGGTCAGAGGCATTTACGTCCTTTGCCTTCATTGAAATTTTGCCCTGCTGTGCAAATACAGCAACACAGGTTGTGATAATAAGCAATGTACATATAAGTTTCTTCATGCCTTATAAACCGAGCATTACATATGTTAGTAACAGCGATATACGCCCAAACAGGTAGTTTTAATTCAATTTTAAGCTAACCATAAGATTTCTAATCAACTCTTTATTTTTTATTAAACTCATCCCAAAGAAATAAAAAAATAACAAATAGTAACAAAACAATTGCATTTCATTATTTTTTGATATAATATTAATTTAGAATGGAACCTTCAAATACTGAAATATTACAGGGACGAAAGACTTTTTTTATAACCCCTGATAAAACTCTTATACCGCCCGTCTTTATGGAAGATTATCTTCGAAAAGCGTATGAGTGTTACATAATTGACTACGATATAAATATCCCGATTCAACAAAAAATCGGGGCAATTCTCTCACTCTTTAAAGATTCTATAATCTTTTACAACATTGATTATAAACTCGACGGAATAACATGGCCTAATCTTATTAAGCTTGTTAAAAACAAATACCCGGATGCCATTACAGGAGTTGTATGTTCAAAGCGCAATACTCCTGCTGAAAAAAAAGTTCTCGAAGAAGCATTCATTACACGTCTTGAAATGAATGCCGGTTGTATTGAACTTGATTATCAAAAGAACAATAATTTTCCTCTGATTGAAAAAGTTTTATACGAAAACCATGCCAGCGGCAGACGTAAGAGCGTACGTGCCATGTGCCAGCGAAACGGACTGTTTAACTTTGAAAATCAAAAAGGTCAAAAAATCACATACTGGTTAAACGACATAAGCCTGAGTCATTTTTCTTTTACAGTCCAGGAGGGTGACACACAATTTAATGTCAAGGATTATGAAAAAGTAAATAATCTCTCTTTTGTTGTAAAAGGAATCCGTTTTAAATCCGATGCCGTATTGTTTTTAAAACGCGAAACACCTACAGGTATGTTGTATGTTTTTGCATTTGTTGCACCGAACGGACAAATCGGGCTTGATCCAATAATAAGAGACAGGATTGTACCCAAAATTTACGAACTTTTGCAGGATTCATGTTTTAACCTTATTAAAAAGACATACGATTCAATAGTAATTGACCCAAATACATCAGAATTCCTTTAAAATCTCCTGACAGTATTTTTTCTCATCATATTTACTTGCCTTTTGATTATAAGTATTCGTATAATTATATAAGAAGAATAAAGCCAAGGTAGGGAAAATGAAATTTGCGTTTTTTGATGTAAAGCCGTACGACAAAGCATCTTTTGACAAATTCAACGGAAAGAGCGGACTTGAGTTCAAATACTTTGAATCACATCTTACTGAAGACACAGTTGACCTTGCAAAGGACTGTACAGGTGTTTGCGTATTCGTCAATGATACCGTAAACAAAACCGTAATCGACAGGCTTTACAAAATGGGCGTAAAGATGATTGCATTGCGCTGTGCCGGCTACAACAACGTTGACATAAAGAATTGTTACGGCAAACTTCATGTGTTTCATGTCCCGGCATATTCTCCATACGCTGTAGCAGAACACGCAATGGCAATGCTTCTCACTTCTATCAGAAGGATTCACAAAGCATACATACGCACACGCGACTTTAACTTTTCGCTGAACAATCTTACAGGCTTTGATTTACACGGCAAAACTGCCGGAATAATCGGAACAGGCAAAATCGGCAAAGTGTTCATAAACATCTGTAAGGGTTTTGGAATGCGCGTTATTGCATACGACAAATTTCCGTCACCGGACTGCGGAGCGGAGTACGTTCCTCTTGAAAAACTGTTTGCGGAAAGCGACATAATCTCACTGCACTGCCCGCTCACTGAAGAAACAAAGCATATCATCAATTCGGACAGTATCAGCAAAATGAAAAAAGGCGTTGTGATTGTGAACACATCAAGAGGCGCATTGATTAACGCAGAAGATTTACTACAGGGAATAAAGGAAAGAAAAATCGGTGCGGCTTGTCTTGACGTATACGAAGAAGAAGCCGACGTCTTTTTTCAGGATTTTTCAGGCCATATTGTTTCCGACGATGTTCTGGCACGTCTTATCTCAATGCCGAATGTCATTGTTACATCACATCAGGCTTTTTTA
The DNA here is from genome assembly GCA_016285185.1 of Spirochaetota bacterium. GTDB lineage: Bacteria > Spirochaetota > Spirochaetia > Treponematales > Treponemataceae > UBA1240. The sequence continues at coordinate 3,659 of JAEEQG010000081.1, read as the reverse complement.
ACCGAAGAAGCCCTTAATAACATAGCTGAGACAACTGTCAGCAACATTCTTGATTTTAACAAAAACGGTTGGTGCGAAAACGAGTTGTGCTACAGATGCGGCAGCATAGAAAAATGCAAAAAAGATCGACAACAAAAGTGTTTCTAATATCAAACATATTAAACCATAAGGAGTAAATACTATGTCTGAAATCACTATTACAAGCGAAAACTATGAGAACGAAGTCATCAAAAGCGACAAACCTGTTCTACTCGATTTTTGGGCACCATGGTGCGGTCCGTGCAAAATGATGTCTCCGGTAATTTCGGATTTGGCAAAAGAACTTGAAGGTAAAGTTAAAGTTTGCAAAGTAAACGTAGACGAACAGGAGGCATTAGCCTCACAGTTCAGTGTTATGAGTATTCCCTTTTTGGCTGTAATGAAAAATGGAAAACTTTCAAAAGCTTCAGCCGGATATATGCCTAAAGATATGGTTCTTAAGCTTCTCGAAGACTGATTAATTATGAAACAGATTAAAAATGTCGCTCTAATAGGTCTTGGCGCAGTAGGAGCAGTTGTTGCTTCTCAACTTAACAAAGTCCCGGACATAAATCTATACTGTGTCGTAGACCTTGAGCGTAAAAAACGTTATGAGCAAAACGGCATTTTTATTAACAGCAGACGACAGAATTTCAAATTAGTTACACCTGATGAATTGCAGATGGCTGATCTTGTTATAATCGCAACCAAGAATCTGCAAATTCAGAATGCGCTAAAACAGGTAAATAATTCCGTAACAGGCGATACAATGATTCTATCTTTATTAAACGGAATCCAGTCCGAAAAGGAAATCGAAAAGGCCTACGGAAAAGAAAAAACTCTCTATGGCTTTATTATCAACATAACGTCGATAAACCTCAACGGTAACATCAACTGCACAAATAACGGAACTATAGTATTCGGTGAAAAAGACAATAGCCGCAGCGAAAGAATCCTTGCAATCGAACAACTCTTTAACAAAGCTGGAATCAGCTATAAAAATCCCGGAAACATACAGTTGGAAGTGTGGAAAAAATTTCTGATTAATGTCGTATTCAATTCACTGGGGGCTATTACACGTTCTCCTTACGGCGGATTCAAATCGGATTCCATGAAAAACTGCGTACAAAAGATAGGTCTTGAAACTATTAAAGTTGCAAATGCAGAAGGTATACCACTGACAGAAGAACTCCTGCAAAAAGATCTTGAACTAACACTCACTTACACACCTACAGGCAAATGCTCTATGCTCCAGGATGTAGAAGCAGGCAGACTCACAGAAAACGACTTTTTCACCGGAACAATAATCAAACTGGGAGAAAAACACAACATCCCCACGCCATACTGCCAATTTCTTTATGATCTGATAAAAGGCACAGAACAAGTACAGAGTGAATTCGGACAACAAGGTTAATAAAATCTATTTTGTGTAGGCACGCTGTTCAAATTCACTGACAGGCAGCGGTTTTGAAAAATAGAAGCCCTGTATCAAATCACATTTTTGCTGAGCAAGAAAATCAACCTGTTCACGTGTTTCTATACCTTCAGCAACAATCTGCATTCCAAGCTTTTTGGCAAGCGAAATTGTGTCACCAACAATAAGATTTGAACGAGGCAAATCGTCAACACTGCGGAAGAACTCTGCATCAAGTTTGATAATATCAAGCGGAAGTTCTTTGAGTGAATTAAGTGACGAATAACCCGCCCCGAAATCATCCATGGAAACTTTGAACCCGAATGACTTGAGCTGTTTTACTGTAGTAAGAAGGACATCCTTATCATCAAAAAAGGCACTTTCCGTTAGTTCAAGCTCAATATACTGGTGCGGAACCCTGTATCGATCAACAATCCTGCAAATGTGCTCTGCCAGATCATCACAGGTAAAATGCGCACGCGAAACATTTACCGAAATAGGCACAAGCTGTTTTCCTTCCGACAGCCATTTTGCCTGTAATTTTGAAACTTCAGTCAGCATATAATCATCAAGTTGAATAATAAAACCATTCTGCTCAAATATCGGAATGAATTTTCCCGGATTAACAAAACCAAGCTTTGGATGAATCCATCTTACAAGTGCCTCTGCCGCAGAAAGCTTTTCGCTTTTTGTGGAATATTTCGGCTGCAGATAAACCTGAAACTCGTGATTTAAAAGAGCATTCTCCATGTCGTCTTCTATGCGCCGTTCCCAAATCTGCTCTTCTTTCATAGCTTCATTAAACCAGACTATATTGCCGGATGAGTCCGAACTTTTTGAAATAGCAAGACCGGCCGCAGTCAGCAGGTCATTTATATCGTCAGTTTTGGAAGCAACATCACAAACACCGGCCGAAAATAACAAATGTTGCAATTTTCTTACAGTAGTCAGTTCCCTGATAATCGCATTTATCCTGTCATTCAATTCTGCGCTGTTCTTGTACAAAAGCAGTAAGGCAAAATCAGCTTTTTCAAGATGCGCCACAAGTTCTTTACGGGTAACAGAATCAGCCAGTTTACCGTAAAGGTCTTCCAAAAGGTTTTCTCCTGATTTTACCCCGTATGCACTACAAAAATTACGATATTTTTCGAGTCGAAGTTGAATAATAGCACATTTGCGCTGCCATTTTATGATTTTAGCTGCTTTTTGAATGAAATACTCTTTGTTATTTCCACCAGTAACGGTATCCGTTGAAACAAGTTTGTTTATTTTTTTCTGTTCAATTATGTAAAGTCCGATTTTGCGCAGCTCATATATAGCGGTAATAATGACGGCACCAATAAAACAAATACAGATAACCAGAACAACATTATATGAATATGCAGTTATCGGATAACAGTTCTTTATACAAACATTCACATTGTTTATGGCAGTTTTGTAAAGAACCCACTGAGTCGGAAACAGGATTTCTTCAGAAAGGGAATCTATGACCTGCTTTTCACTCACTATTTTGTTCAAGTTTATAACACTTTTAATTTTGCCTTTAAGGTTAAAAAATGAGAGCGCAATCTCATCTACATCCAGTTCGCCGCGCACCATACCTTGTTCAGCAAGATCTTCCTGAACGTCCTCATCCATAAAAACAGTTTCAAAACTTATCGGTTCGCTGCCGAAAGAATTGAGTATCTGTAAATCGTCATCAATAATATAAATGTCCTGGATATTTGTATTTCGCTTTTTTGCGTCGGCTATTTCCTTATTCAAGCCTGCGGTATTATTCTGCCAACTTGTGTTTACGGACTGAACAATTTCCAGACTATCTTTGTGGCTCGAAAACAAATAATTGGTAATCTGACCCAAAAAAATCAAATAACAAAAAAACAAAACAAATGCAATCACCAGTGCATCAACAAAACAAATTCCTAAAACTCTCGGAAGGATTGACCGACTTCGCAGGCGTTTAATTTTAAGATCTTTTTTCCAGCTCATACAGATAAACTCCGCAAATAAAAAGTAAAAATACCCAGAAATTTTATACTAGAATTTGCTCCATTCCGCAATACAAATCAAAAGACTACCTGTGCCGTCTGTCAAAGCCGGCCTGTTTGTAATGCTCCTGCTTGTCCTGGTACATCATCTGGTCAGCGCGAAGTATCAGTTCCCTGAACGGTTCGCCCTTTTTATAGCGGGCAATTCCGCGCGAAAACGACAGATTCATAAAATCAGG